>JAFSXQ010000060.1 GCA_017444005.1 Bacteroidaceae bacterium
CGCCGATGGTGGGGTAGTAGCCGCGTCGGGCGATGTCGATGCTCATGTCGGCGGCGTCGATGCTCAACTCGGCACTGCGTATTTCGGGGCGCGACTGCACGGCCTGCTCGTAGACGCTCTGTGCTGAGGGGATGGGGGAGAGCACCTGCTCGTCGGTGGGTTCCGTGCCCGCGACGTCGAAGGGTGTGTCGATGCCCAGTTCCAGGAGGGCCTTCAGTTGGCGCTTGTAGTTCTGCACCTGCGTCTCGCTGTTGACGATGTCGTACTGCGCGCTCTTCCACTGGGCCTCCAGTTGGGCCACGTCGGCCTTCGACATCTGGCCTTGCTGCTGCATCTGCTGTCCGCGTTCGTACTGCTTCTGTGCCGTCTCAGCCAGTTGGCGGTTGACGGTCATGGCCTCTGTGCTGTAGAGGATTTGCACGTACAGTTGGGCTATCTGCTCCTGTATCGACAGTTCGCTCTGGCGGGTCGAGAGTTGGGTAATCTGGTTCTGCAGGCGCTGTGCCTTGATGGTCTTCTGGTTGATGCCGCCGTTCCAGACGGTCCAGTTGGCGCTGAGGCCGTAGTTGCCGCTGTAGGTCCACTTGTTCGAGGTCATCGTCACCTGTCCGTTCTGCACCAGTGCCGTGCTCTCCTCGAAGGGGCGGAATCCCACGTTCTGGCTGGTGGCGAAACTGAGGCTGGGGAACAGGGCGCCCTGGTCCTGCCACAGGGCGATGTCGCCCTGCTGCTCGCTGACGCGCCCCTTCTGCACCTGCAGGTTGTTCTCCAGGGCGTAGTCGAGGCACTCCTTCAGTGTCCACTGCTTCTGTGCGGCAAGCGGCATCGTCTGTGCGACGATGGCGAGTGCCATCAGAAACGTTTTCTTGTTCAGTATCATGTCTTTTATTATTATTTCACGCGCATTCTTTATATTCGCGTGCAAAGATACTGCTTTTTTGCGACATGGCCAAATCTGCCCCCTGTTTTTAACATTGTTTCAAGATTGACTCTGCGTTTCCGGATTTGCGGCACATTTGGAACGATTTGTTTCCTGTTTTGCAATTATTTCATTACTTTTGCAGAAAAATTGTGCTATTATGTTTTCTGGAATTGTAGAAGAGACGGCCCGCGTGGTGGCCATAGAGAAAGAGCAGGACAACCTGCACTTTACCTTGTCGTGCTCGTTTGTGGGCGAGTTGAAGATTGACCAAAGTGTGTCGCACAACGGTGTGTGTCTGACGGTGGTGCGGCTGACGGACACAACGTACACCGTAACTGCTATGCGGGAGACGCTGGAGCGCTCGAACCTAGGCCTGCTGAAGGTGGGCGACGAGGTGAACGTGGAGCGGTCGATGATGATGAACGGACGGTTGGACGGCCACATCGTGCAGGGCCACGTCGACCAGACGGCAGAGTGCGTTTCCGTCGAAGACCAGCAGGGAAGTTATGTTTTCCGTTTCCGTTACGACGCTTCGCCAGAGATGGCACGTCGCGGCTACGTCACCGTCGACAAAGGTAGCGTGACGGTGAACGGCGTGAGCCTGACGGTATGCCGACCCGACGACAACAGTTTCGAGGTCTGCATCATTCCCTACACCTTTGAGAATACGAATTTTCATGACATCCATGTGGGTGCGGTCGTAAATCTGGAGTTCGACATCATCGGCAAGTACCTCAGCCGCATGATGCAGTTCGTGAAGTAAACTTGAATTTTTTCAACCACGAATTACACGAATTACACGAATTTATCGGAACATAAATCTGCATAAATATAAATATGACATAAATATAATATCGATACAGCATGAATCATTGTTGAATAGGATATTTATGAATGATTTTGTGTGGATTTATGTTCTAATAAAATAATAAATTCGTGTAATTCGTGGTTGAAAAATTGTATTGAAGTCGGTGGCTATGAGCAATAAAGTGAGACTTGTGGTGTTTGACCTCGACGGAACGTTGACCGACACCTTGCGGGACCTGGCCAATAGTGTTAATTATGCCCTGCGTCGGATGGGGTGGGCGGAACGTTCGCTGGACGAGGTGCGCCGAATGGTCGGCAATGGTGTTCGAAAACTTGTAGAACGTGCTGTCCCGGAAGATGTTGCAGAAAATGAAATCGAACAATGCTTTGGGATTTTTCAGCAACACTATCTCGTGCATTGCCAGGACACGACGGGCTTGTATCCGGGTGTTGAAAAAATGTTACAAGACGTCCGTCGGATGGGCCTGCGAACGGCCATCGTGAGCAACAAACTGCAGGCGGGTGTCGACGAACTCTACGCGACGTATTTCCACACGACGGTCGACGTGGCCATCGGTCAGCGCGAGGGCATCCCCCTGAAGCCCGCACCCGACATGGTGGAACTGGCCCTGGAGGCTCTTGGAGCCAGGCGTGAGGAGACCGTCTACGTGGGCGATTCGGAGGTGGACGTACAGACGGCGCGCAACAGCGGGCTGCCCTGCATCTCTGTGCTTTGGGGCTTCCGCGACCGCCAGCAACTCTTGGCGGCCGGTGCCACCACGTTCGTTCAGCATCCCTCGGAACTGCTGGCCTTGCTGGCATGATTTTTCGGCAATCTTACGTGCGCGTGTGCATGTTTCCTATTTATTATTTGGCCATGTCGTTAATTTTTATTAATTTTACGCCCGTTTAGCACACATTTTATTTTTTATTAACCATATGACAAAAGTAATCAAATTACGTAAGGGCCTCGATGTCAACCTGAAAGGCAAGCCTGCGGAGGAGATTGCCCAAGTGAAGTGTCCGGGCGAGTATGCACTTGTCCCCGACGATTTCACGGGCATGAAGCCGAAGGTGGTCGTGAAGGAAGGCGACCAGGTCCTTGTGGGTGATGCACTGTTTGTGGACAAGTTGCATCCCGAAGTGAAGTTTACGTCGCCTGTCAGTGGCGTTGTCAGTCTTGTAGAGCGTGGCGACCGCCGCAAGTTGCTCTCCGTGCGCGTGAAGGCGGACGGCCAGCAGAAGGCGCGCGAGTTCGACGTGAAGCAGGACATCCTGACGCTCCTGACGGAGAGCGGCCTGTTCGGATACTTCCGCAGCCGCCCCTACGACGTTGTGGCAAATCCCGAAGACCGCCCCAAGGCCATCTTCGTCAGTGCCTTCAACTCGATGCCCCTGAGCCAGAACTTCGAGTTCGTGCTGAAGGGTCAGGAGCGGGAGTTCCAGACGGGTATCTCGGCTCTGGCCAAACTGGCCAAGGTGCACCTGGGCGTAAGTGCCAAGCAAAGTGCGAAAGCCCTGCTGGAGGCCAAGGACTGCGAGGTGACCGTGTTCGACGGACCTGCACCGGCCGGTAACGTGGGTGTGCAGATCAACCGCGTCGACCCCATCAACAAGGGCGAAGTCGTCTGGACGATGGGCCCCGAGGAGGTCATCTTCGTCGGTCGCCTGCTCTTGACGGGCAAACTCGACCTGGCGCGCACCATCGCGCTGGCAGGCAGTGAAGTGAAATTCCCGAAGTACTACAAGGTGCTCGTCGGTCAGAAACTGACCACGCTGCTCGAAGGGCAGATTGAACTGGGCCGCCACCATGTGCGCGTCATCGACGGCAACGTGATGACGGGCCTGAAGACCACCGAAGAGGGCTTCCTGGGCGCACACCGCACGGAGGTGAACGTCATCCCCGAGGGCGACGACAATGCCGAAATGCTCGGTTGGATTATGCCTCGCCTGAATGAGTTCTCTACGAGTCGCAGTTACTGCTCGTGGCTTTTCGGACGGAAGAAGGAGTACACGCTGGATGCCCGCATCAAGGGCGGCGAGCGCCACATGATCTTCTCCGGCGAGTACGACCGCGTCTTCCCGATGGACATCTTTGCCGGCTACCTCATCAAGGCCATCATCACGGGCGACATCGACCGCCAGGAGGCCCTGGGCATCTACGAGGTGGCTCCCGAGGACTTCGCCATCGCCGAGTTCGTCGACTCGTCGAAGTTGGAACTCCAGCGCATCGTTCGCGAAGGCCTGGATATTTTACGTAAAGAAAACGCATAAGAACTATGAATGCTTTAAGAAATTATCTGGACAAGATAAAGCCGAACTTCGAGGAGGGAGGCAAACTTCACGCATTCCAGAGCCTGTTCGACGGGTTGGAGACCTTCGCCTTCGTGCCCCGTACGACCAGCCGCGTCGGGAGCGTGAACATTCATGATGCCGTAGACAGCAAGCGACTTATCAGTTTTGTCATCATCGCACTGCTGCCCGCCCTGTTCTTCGGCATGTACAACGTGGGCTATCAGAACGCCGTGGCCGCCGGCCAACTCGGCGAGGCCACTTTCTGGGGCATGTTCTGGTACGGCTTCCTGGCCGTTCTGCCCAAGATCATCGTATCGTATGTCGTAGGTCTGGGCATCGAGTTCACCGTCGCCCAGTGGAAGCACGAGGAGATTCAGGAAGGCTTCCTGGCCTCGGGTATCCTCATCCCCATGATTGTGCCTGTGACCACCCCGCTGTGGATGCTGGCCATCGCCGTCGCCATCAGCGTCATTCTGGCGAAGGAAATCTTCGGCGGAACGGGTATGAACATCTTCAACCCCGCGCTCGTTACGCGCGCGTTCCTCTTCTTCTCTTACCCCTCTGCCATGACGGGCGACAGCACCGTATGGGTCAGCCAGCAGTCGATTCTGGGCCTGGGCTTCACGGCCCCCGAGGCTTACACTGCTGCCACGCCCCTCGGCCAAGCCGCCACGGAAGGCTTCGCAGGCTTCGACTGCACGACCATCCAGCAGGCCATCACGGGACTCATCCCCGGCTCCGTTGGTGAGACCTCGGTCATCGCCATCGCCCTGGGCGCCCTGCTGCTGCTTTGGACGGGCGTTGCCTCGTGGAAGATCATGTGCAGCGTCTTCGTAGGCGGAGGCCTCATGGGTTGGCTGATGCAGGCAACGGGTCTGTCGCAGATCGAGTGGTGGCACCACTTCGTGCTGGGCGGCTTCGCCTTCGGTGCCGTGTTCATGGCCACCGACCCCGTCACGGCTGCCCGCACCGAGTGTGGTAAGTACGTCTACGGCTGTCTGATAGGTATCGTGGCCGTCATGGTTCGCGTCCTGAACCCCGGCTATCCCGAGGGCATGATGCTGGCCATCCTGCTCATGAACCTGTTTGCACCGCTCATCGACTACTGCGTGGTGGAGCGCAACATCTCCATGCGCGCAAAACGTGCAACTAAAAAGTAAAGGAGGGCCAAGATATGAAGATTAACACAAATGGAAACGTCTATACGTTTGTCTATGCAACCGTAATGGTTGTCATCGTGGCCTTCCTGCTGGCCTTCGTCGCCTCGGCACTGAAACCGATGCAGGACGCCAACGTAGCGCGCGACACGAAAAACCAAATCCTGACGAGCCTGAACATCACGGGTCTCAAGGGCGATGCCATCGACCAGAAGTATGCCGAGGTCATCACCAGCGAACTCCAGGAGCAGGGCGGCAAGGTGTTTGTGGCCAGTGTCGACGGCGCAGTGAAGTATGTGCTCCCCGTCAAGGGACGCGGCCTCTGGGGCGGCCTCTGGGGCTACATCTCCATCGACGAGGACAAGCAGCACGTCTATGGCACCTACTTCGACCATGAGAGTGAAACAGCAGGTCTGGGCGCCCGCATCAAGGAGCGCTGGTTCCAGGAGCAGTTCAACGGCAAACCCATCTTCACGGACAACCCACAGCAGGTGGCACTGACCGTGGTGAAGCAGGGACAGTCGAA
>JAFSXQ010000061.1 GCA_017444005.1 Bacteroidaceae bacterium
ATGACCTGGTTGGCCGTTCCGTTGTCTGTACGGATGAATATCAAATTGACGTTCTCTAAATCCAGGGCATCGCCCTTTGCCCAGGTGTCGCTCTCACCAGGAGTACCGGTAATCTTCAGTTCAGACAAAGTAAGAATCAGTTCCGTTGCACCGGCAGCAAGAACGGCGCTGTGGCACTTGCCGCCCCAGAAACCGCCATCGGAAACAACAACCTCGACAGGGCCGGAAGAGGCTTCTTCCAGTTCCAGTACCAGGCGGTCGTAGCCAGAGATGTCGGTGGCCACGTAGTTCAGCCATGCTACGGCGTTGTTGCCGGCCCAGGCTCCCGTGGTCTTGGTGATGATTTTGTTGGCCTTGTCTATGGTCATGCCGTCGCCACCCCATTCGGCCTTGGCCTCGTTCCAGTCGAGCGAGGTGTAGGTCCAGGCGGGTGTCTCCATCACTTCATCGTACGTGGTCACGTCGTTCTCGAAATAGAAATCCTCGACTTTGATGACCTGTTCTTGAACCCAGCCGGAGCGCAGATAGATGAGGTTTACCTTGGTCAGGTCAACGGCATCGCCCACCTTATAGGGGTCGCTGTCGGCCGCATTGGTCACCTTCAGGTCGGCCAGTGTCAGCGCGAGCCTCGTCTCGCCAGCCTCCAGGATGGACTGGTGGTACTGTCCCCAGAAGCCGCCAAGCGAAACGACGACTTCTACGTTTGCCGTCGAGGGTTCGCTCAGTTCCAGCACCAGGCGGTCGTAGGCGGATATGTCGGTCGGTGTGCCGCCAAACCACGAGAGGGCGGCGTTGCCCCATTCTTCTCCGAAACTGACGGTGACGGTGTTGCCCGTGATGGTTGTCTTGTCGCCGTTCCACTCCTTGTTGGCGTCGCTCAGGCTGAGCGAACGCACTTTCTCCGACTTTGCCTGCATGCCGCCGACGGCGAAGAGCAGGGCTGCGAAGAGCAAATAAATCTTTTTCATGTGTTTATGTGTGTTGTGTTTAGGTTAGCGAATGATGACCTTCTGGGTGCGTACGGTGCCGTCGGACATCGTGCGGCGAACAATGTTCACACCGCGTTGCATCTTGCCGATGCGGCGACCATTCAGGTCGAAGTAACTTTCAACTTTCAATTCAGAACTTTCAACTTCCTCGATGGCGTCGAGCGTCGGGTCGTACTGGAACGAAATGCACTTCAAGCGGAAGTCGTCGAACTTACACCAGCCGTAGTTGGTCCAACCCCGCGACTCGAAGGTCTTGGTGGTGGCATCCCACAGTCCGTCGGTGCGCACACCCAGGGTGATGCTGCCGCCCTCGGGGATGCTGACCTGCACAGAGAGGTGCGAGAGGGGTCCCTTGTCGCCGATGGGGCTGGTGGTGGCGCATACCTCGTCGTTTTCGCCGAAGTCGCGGAAGGTCTCGTAGGGGTGATACTCCTGGAGTTTATCCTCGATGTAGTCATAACTGTGGCCGTAGTACATGGCACGGTTGTTCACCAGCAGGCGCTGTCCGGCCAGGCGGTAGTAGTCTTCGCCGTCCACTAGGTCGTAGGGAACCACCATCTCCATCGACACCTCGTAGGTGCCCTGCGGCAGACCCGACACGGTCTGGTACATGTAGACGTCGGGGAAGGGAGCCGTCTGCAGGCAGTAGCCGTACTCGCCGTCGGTGCAGTCGATGTTCTGGTCGGGCGAGCAGAAACTGTTCAGTCCGGCCTCGGCCATCTCCTCGGCGGTGGTGCACTCCTTTCCGTCGATGAGGAAGTGCCAGCCGAAGGGAGGATTGAAGACACCGCTGACGCCCGAGCCCAGGCCTGTCTGGTCCTCGAAACTGGGGTTGGTGAGCAGGCGGGTGATGTCCTCGCCCTCGTGGAACTTCACTTCCAGGCGGGCGGCGGCGAGCAGTTCCTCCAACTTCTGTATGGCGGCTGTGATGGCAGCCTCGTCGTAGGCGGGATACGGGTTCTGGTATTCGGCCTTCACCTCATCGTAGTAGGCAGCATACAGTTTGCCGCTCTCGGTCTCGGTGATGTCGGCATTGGTGGCGGTGGCTTCGTGGCTGGCCAGTGCGTTCTCCAGTCTCACGTAGGCAGCGATGCTGGCTTCGGCCGGGGCTGTTGCCTTGTTCAGGGCCACGATGGCCTGGCAGTAGGCATCGAAGTCGTTGGCTGTCCGGGCCTGGGCGATGGCGTCCTCGATGGCCTTGCGGATGGTGCCCTGCATGGTGCTCTCGAGCAGAGCCTCGGCCTCGGCCACCACCTGGTCCATGAGGTCGCGGGCCTGTGTGGCATCGGGACCGTTGAAGACGAGTTTAGCATTGTCGAACCAGCCGAGACGGTCGCTCGTGGCCTTGCTCTGGATGCCGAAGCGGAGGGTGCCGTCGACAACCAGACCGGTGAGTTCCACCGTGTACTGGTCGCGGTCGAAGAACATGCGTGCGCTGGGTGCGAAGGCGGGAATGGCCATCTGCGAGTTAGGCTCCCACCAGGTGTGCCAGAGTTGGTCGGCCTCTTCCTGGGTGAAGGTCTCGGGATCGGCCTCGAAAATGTGCAGGGCGCGTGCGCTCTGTGCGTTCAGGAAGGCGAACAGGTTGATCTTGGCAATCTCGGCCTCGCGGGCATCCGGATCGGTCCACTGCTGGTCGAGCCAGTCGCAGTTCCAGGTGGTGCGCTGGCAAAGTTGTACGGTGAAGGTGTACACGCCGTTGGGCATGCCCAGGAGGGTCTGCGACAGGGTGAAGTTCTTGTCGTAGGCCTCGATGAGGCTCTGGTCGGTCGTGTTCAGGGCCTTGCCTTCGCCCACTTCGCCATCCAGGTCCCAACCTTCAACACCGCTGTCGAAGCCGGGGTTCAGGATGTATGCCGTGACGTCGGTTCCGGGTTCGATGAGTGCGTGTCTGGCCACCTCGGTGAGCAGCAGCATCTCCTGAATCATCTCCTCCAACTGCTCGGTGGTGTAGGCGAAGTCCTCC
>JAFSXQ010000007.1 GCA_017444005.1 Bacteroidaceae bacterium
CGGGGCGACGGCGACGGACGGACGAAGGCGGAGCAGATTGTGGAGTTCCTGGGTACGCAGCCGCTCAGGTACGACGTGCTGTCGAGAAAGATACAAATTAGGATTAAAATTAAAAATGAAGAGAGAAGAATTAAGAATGAGAATGAAGAGGAGAAATTCTCTAATTCTCTAATTCTTGATAAGAAAAATGAGCCGGGCCAGTGGGTGGACCTGACGGACCGGATGGCGAACGACCTCCTATACGAGTGCAACCGGGCGCTGGGGCAGAACATCTCGAAGGCCGCGTTCCTGCCCATGCTCATGTCGGCCCAGGTGCCGGAGGTGAACCCCCTGCGCGAGTACATCCTCTCGTTGCCCGAGTGGGACGGCCGGACGGACTACATCGCCGAGGTGGCCGCGATGGTCCATGTCGCGGACGAATCCTCTTGCCCCTCCCTTTGGGAGACCTGCTTCCGCAAGTGGCTGGTGGCGATGGTGGCGGGGTGGATGAGGGACGAGGTGGTGAACCACCAGGTGCTGGTGCTCATCGGGCCGCAGGGCATCTTCAAGACGTCGTGGCTGGATGCGCTGATGCCGCCCCAGTTGGCGCAGTACCGCTCGAAGCAGTCGCTCTCGGGCCGGCTGGACAAGGACGAACTGCTCAGGGCCACGGAGTTCGGGCTGATAAACATGGACGAGATAGACCGCATGTCGGAGGCCGACCTGAACCAGTTGAAGTCGCTCATCACCTCGGCCGACGTCAACGTGCGCTCGCCCTACGCCTACGGCAAGGAGCGGCGCCTCCGCGTGGCCTCGTACGTGGCCTCGGGCAACAAGGAGCGGTTCCTGACCGACCAGACGGGCAACCGCCGCTGGCTGCCCTTCCGCGTGGAGCAGATCGAGAGCCCCTTCCTGCACCCCCTGCCCTACGAGGGGCTCTACGCCCAGGCGTGGCACCTCGTGCAGGCGGGCTTCAACTACTGGTTCGACCTCCAGGAGATACGTCAGATGGAGGAGCACGTGGAGGAGTTCATGGTGGAGACCTCGGAGGCGCAGTTGCTGCCCGTCTACTTCCAGCCCTGCGAGCCCGGCACGCCCGGCGCCCAGTTGCTCACCGTGGCGGAAATCTCCGCCAAACTCACCCTGTGGGGCAACATCCGCCGCCCGATGGACGTGCGGCAACTGGGTGCACTGCTCAGGAAGATGGGGTACGTGGCGAAACGGAATGCCACGAACCGCCAACGGGGATACCTCGTCCTGGAATACAGCGCCGACGCCATCAATGCAAACCGGAGAATCGCAGCCCGATAGTGCCCGATAGGCCCGATAGGCCCGATGCTTTTGAAACTTTTATGTATTTTTGTTTACTAATCTATAGAAATTAGTATAAAAGATGAAATGTATAAAGTCTTGGAAACCTATCGGGCCTATCGGGCCTATCGGGTCAAAGACCATCACGGCTCCCACGGATGTTTATTTCTGCGTGACTTGCTATTTCTTGGACGAGCCAAGCGGCAAGCCGGTTACTGCGTGTCAGTCGACCATCATCGACGAGGGCAGGATGCGGTCGACGATGACGTATTCCCCTTCGACGTGGAACACCACCGTCCAGCGGTGGTTCATGATGGAAAGCGTGCGGGCCTCGGGGTGGATGCGCCTGGCCGTCTGGTAGCGGCTGGGAGCAAA
>JAFSXQ010000062.1 GCA_017444005.1 Bacteroidaceae bacterium
CCGATATTGAGGTGTCCCACCTCGGAATTGCCCATCTGTCCGTCGGGCAGTCCCACGTTCTCGCCCGAGGCCAGCAGTTGGCTGTGCGGGTACGTTGCGTTGATTTTGTCCAGATTGGGCGTCGGTGTCTGATAGATGACGTCGCCCTTCCCTTTGTTTCCGATACCCCATCCGTCGAGTATCATCAATAATGCTTTCTTTGCCATAATTATATCTAAAGATTTAACGATTTTACCTTTTCAAAGGGCAAAGTTACGAATAAGCGAGCGAAATGCCAAATTTATTTGAACATTTCCGAGCCAATGCTGGCGCACCAGCCGCCGTTGCGGGCCATGTGGATGGGCAGCGTGGTGGTGCTGCTGACCGTGCTCTCCTGGCGGAGGTAGTCCATGGCGATGATGTGGGCGTTCACGCCGTCGGCGAAACTCTCCATCTTGTATTCCTTGCCTGACGGCAGGAAGTCGAACTTCAGCGTCAGGTCGCGCTCCTGGCTGTTGGTGATGCCGCCGACGAACCAGCGGTCGCCCTTGCGCTTGGCCGTCACGATGTACTGACCGGCCTCGGCGGCGAGGACACGCGTCTCGTCCCAGTTGACGGGCACGCTGCAGAGGAAGTCGCGGCAGTCGGGCCACTGGTCGTAGCGGCAGGGGTTGTCCATGAGCATCTGCAGGTTGCTCTCGAAGAGCACGAACAGGGCCATGTTGAACGCCTTGGTGCCCACGCCGGAGCAGATGGGGCGGTTGCCGTGGTGGTGTTCGGGCTGGTAGCAGAGCATGGAGCCGGGCGTGTAGTCCATAGGGCCGACGGCATTGCGCAGGAAGGGGAGCCAGACGCTGTTGTCGGGCCGGCAACCGCCGTTGTACTCCATGCCGCGCACGCCTTCGTAGGTCAGGACGTTGGGGTACTTGTAGTCCAGTCCGCTGGGGTGGAAGGCTCCGTGGAAGTCGATGAGGATGTGGTGCTTGGCAGCCTCCTTGGCGCAACGCTCGTAGAAGTTCACCATCCACTGGTCCTGACGGTCCATGAAGTCAATCTTCACACCCCGGATGCCCCACTGCTCGAACCGTTCGAAAAGGTCCATGTGGTGCTCCACCGTGAGCCAGGGCAGCCAGACGATGATGCCCACGCCCTTCCCGGCAGCGTAGGCGATGAGTTCGGGCAGATGCACCTCGGGATTGGTGCGGAAGGGGTCGCGGGTGTCGAGTGCCCAACCCTCGTCCATGAGCATGTAGTCCACGCCGTTGCGGGCGGCGAAGTCGACGAAATACTTATAGGTGTCGAGGTTGATACCGGACTTGAAGGTGACGCCGGGGCCAAAGGGGATGCCGTTGAGCCAGTCCCAGCAGGTCTGCCCCACGCGAATCCAGTCCGTCTCTCCGATGGCGTTGGCCGGAGCCAGGCGCACGGGCATGGCGTTCTCTGCCAACTGGCCGTCGCGCTGCGTGATGAGCATGTAGCGCCACGGGAAGGCGCGCGTGCCTGTGGTCTTGGCCACGTAGTCGGCCTCCTTGAGGACTTTCTGGCTGCGGTCGCCACGGTCCTCGTACTCCAGCGGCACGAGGGGCTGTACGATGGAGAAACAGTTACCATCGCCGGAACGGAGGAAGGCGCCAGGATAGTCGAAGAGGTCGAACTCGGAGATGAGCACCTTCTGCCGCTCGCCCATGACCAGGATGGGCAGTTCGCTCATCTTGTCCGTGCTCTTCCATTCGGCGGAGTTCACTATGGAGTAGTTCTCCTCGTGGCTGGTCCAGAAGCCGTTGGGCTGCTGCAGCACCAGTCGGCAGGGGGTCGCCAGTTGCCACGTGCCGTCCTCGCCCAGGACCTCGATGTCCCCCTTCAGGGCCGTCAGGAAGCGGTAGGCCACGCCGTCGTCGTAGACGCGCCACTCCACCTTGTAGCCTCCGCCCATCGTGAGGGTGAGCAGCGTGTAGTTGTTCTCCACCCGGCTGGACTTC
>JAFSXQ010000063.1 GCA_017444005.1 Bacteroidaceae bacterium
CTTCCATGTTCATCTTCGCCTCCACACGCATAATGCGCTCAGCATTAGGAAAGCAGCGGTTGTAGCCTGCGTTGTACGTCACCTGCGTCATGAACAGGTAGAAGGCCACCAGCGCCACCGTGAGCCCCACGGCGTTCAGCACCGTGGCCACCCGGAAGCGTCGGGCCATGTAGTAAAGGTTTCGTAATGTATCCAACATGATATTCTATTATTTATTTCATTTCCAAAACTTCATAGTCTTTGTAGGCCTCGTAGCCCGAGGTGATGACGCGCTCGCCCGGCTCCAGTCCCTCGAGGACTTCGTAGTACTGGGGATTCTGGCGACCGATGCGAATGTTGCGCCGATAGGCTTTCGAACCGCTCTTGTCGAGGACGAAGATCCACTGCCCGCCCGTCGTCTGGAAGAACGTGCCGCGCGGAATGAGCACGGCCTCCTCGCTCTGCCCGAGTTCGACGTTGAGATAGAGTGTCTGGCCGGAGCGGAGTTGTTCGGGCCGCCCGCTTGCCACCGTTCCCGTCGCTTTCGCATCAGCCACCGTTCCCGTCGGTTTTCCGACGGGCTCAAACACGAAGTCGACGCGGAACTTCCCCTCCCGCACTTCGGGATAGACCTTGCGGACGCGCAGGGTGTAGCGCTGTCCCTCGCGCTCCGTCGTGGCGCGCAGACCCTGACGCAGGCGTTCGATGTAGTGCTCGTCGACGAGCGCCTGCACCTTGAAGTCGCGCAGGTCGTTTATCTGTCCTATCTTCATGCCCGGCTGTATGCTCTGTCCCAGTTCCACGTCCAAGAGGCCCAGTTCGCCGTCTATCGTGGCTCGCACCTCCAGTTTCTCCTTGCGCTGGCGCACGAGGACCACGTTGCGGCGCATCGCGGCCAGGTTGTCCTCCATCTGGTCCATCTGCACCGAGCGGTAGATGCTGTCCTGCCGGAGACGCGACTTCACGAGGCTTTTCTTGCGCTCCGCCAGTTCCCAGTCCTCGCGGCTCTGCACGTACTGCTCCTTGCTGATGAGGCGTTCGCCGTAGAGGCGTTCGTTCTGTTCCTTGGTGCGGCGCTTGCGCTCCGTGTCCATCACCAGTTGGGCCTCCTCGGTCATGTTCGAGAGGCGGTCCTGCTCCATGGCCACCTGCGTGTTGCGCAGCATGTTCTGTTTCTCGGCCAGTTCGGCCTCGGCGTTCAGGATTTGCAGGTCGAGGTTGGCGTTCGCCAGGCGCACGATGACGTCGCCCCGGTGGACGCTCGCGCCTTCCTCCACCACCTTCTCCATGACGATGCCGCCCTCCTCGGGCGCTATCTGCACGACCTGGATGGGCATCACCTGCCCCGAGGTGCGGACGTAGTCCTTGAACTCCCCCCGGCTGACCGTGCTCACCGTCACTTCGTCCTCCGCCACTCGCAGCGTGGCGCTGTGGTTGCCCACGGCGAGCCACAGCAGCATCGCCACCATCACCGCTGCCCCTGCCAACCAGGGCCAGTGCTTGCGCAGCCAGTAGCCGCGCGGCTTTTCAATCTTTCTGTCCATAGTATCTTGCTAATCTTTCTTTCAATATGGCCATCAGCCTTGCTTGCAGGGCCGAGGCGCGGCTGTTGAGGAGGGTGGCGGAGGTGTTCGTCACGTCGATGGCCGTCGACAGGCCCTCCTCCCACTGGCGGCGCGTCAGTTGGTAGGCCAGGCTGTCCGCCTCCACCTTCTTCTGCATTCCCTCGGCCTCGCGGCGGTACGCCTCGGCATCCATCACGGCCTCGCGGCGCAGTTTTTCCAGTTCCTCCCGCTTCTGCTCGTAGGCCTCTTGGGCATACCTATAATTATTACGCGCGCGACGGATGGCGGTCACCGTCGAGAGGCGCCCGAAGAGCGGGAACGAAACGCTAGCGGCCACCCATTCGCCTCGGTTGTTGCGCATCTGCTGGCGCCACGAGGTGCTCGCCGGTGCGTCCAGCGTCTTGTAATATGTCGTGCTCCAACCTGCCGAGAGCGAGATGCTGGGCCACAGGTTGGCCTTCGTGCGGCGCAGGGCATGGCGGGCCGACTCCATGGCGAAGAAGGCCTGGCGCTCTTCTTCCATCGCCCCATTCAGCCCCAATGGGCCATTGTCTCCGTCATGGGCGGAATGGGCTTCCTGGGTAGAATGGGCGATGGGGGCAAGTATGAGGCTATCATTGGAGGACCAGTTCATCACCTGCTTCAGGGTCAGCATGGCCTGCTCCAGGCGGTTGCGCTGCCTCACCACCTCCACGCTGGCCTGGGCCTGCTGGGCCTCCATCTGCGCCACGTCGGCGGGCGACTTGCGACCCACCTCCTCCATCGTGCGCGTCTGGCGCAGCAGGCCCTCGCTCTCCCGGAGTTTCTCCTCTGCCATCGCCACGGTGCCTTGGTAATACTGCACATCGACGAAGGCCTGAAGGGTCTGCAGGGCGACTTGGTCCTGCTGGCTCTCGAGGGCCGACTTGCCCATGAGCACGTCCGCCCGTGCGGCACGCAGGGCATGGAGGCGGGCTAGTCCGTCGAACACGGGCAGCGAGGCCGACGTGCCGAAGCCCTGATAGAAGGTCGTCACGTTGGTGTAGGTGTTGGTCTCGGGGTCGATGCCTCGACCGAAGTTGTACTGTGCCGAAGCGCTGGCCGAGACGGCAGGCAGGAAGTCGCCGACGGCCCCGAGGCGGTTGGCCCGGTAGTTGTCGAGGGTAAGCGCCGCCTTCCGCACGTCGCGGTTGTGGGCCACGGCATAGGCCATGCAGTCGTCGGCGGTCATGGGCTGCGGTTCCTGGGCTGTGGCGGTGCCACAGCAGACAAGACAGAGGGTTATGAGAAGAGTTTTGTTCATAGGCTTTGAGTAAACCCTGCGGCCTGTCGCAGGAGGCAGGGGATTGAATGTTTAACTAACAACATAACTTGCATGAAACAAGTCTGTTTGAGAATAAGAATTGCTTGCATTTGTTTGTTCGTTCTTTCAAATTCACTGCAAAGGTAGGCTGTTCGCGTCGCCACGGCAAACGTTTTCCGATGAAAAACGGCATGTGTAAAGAGATTTAACACAAAAGTGTATCATTTCTTTACACTTTATGCTTTTCATCGGCCCGATGTGCCACTTTTCGGCGACGCGATACGCGGTGTTTCGCGAAAAGTCGCTATCTTTGCGACGTAATCAGAAAGAAGAAGAACGATGACGAAATACGGAACCCTGGTGGTGGTGGACGACAACGAAGCGGTGCTGACAGCCCTGCGCATGGCCCTGGAGCCGATGTTCACCCGGATAAAGACCCTCGGCACGCCCGACCTGCTGGTGAAGACGATGGAGGACGAGGAGGTGGACCTCGTCGTGCTGGACATGAACTTCTCGCTGGGCGTGAACTCGGGCAGCGAGGGGCTGTTCTGGCTGCGTGCCCTGCGCAAGCGCTTTCCCTCGGTGCCCGTGGTGCTGCTGACGGCCTACGCCGACGTGAGCCTCGCCGTGCGGGGACTGAAAGCGGGGGCGGCGGACTTCATCGTGAAGCCCTGGGATAACGACGAACTGATGCGCAAACTGCGCGACGTACTGGACCAGCACGCCAACATGCCGACACTGGATGCCCTGGAGAGCGAACACATCCGACGCGCCGTGGACGTGAGCCACGGAAATATGTCGAAGGCCGCTGACCTGCTCGGCATCAGCCGCCCCACACTGTACAAGAAACTGAAGAAAAGATAAAACAACGAATTACACGAATTGAACGAATTAGGCTACGCCCTCAACGCCAAACACCATAAATTCGTGTAATTCGTGTAATTCGTTGTTAAAGTAAAAATAAGACTATGTCGTACGCAATTATAGGTATTGTATTGCTCTTGACCGCGTTCTTCGTGGTACGGCATCAGCGGCGCTTGCGCCAGCGGGCCCACCTAATGCGCGAGGCCATCCGGAACCGCGACTTCCAGTTCCGGCTGCCGACCGACGGACTGCTGCCAGGCGAACGGGCCATGCAGGAGACGCTGAACCAGTTGGGCGACGTGATACGCCAGCAGACCCGAAGGAGCGAGGTGGAGTCGTGGGAACGGCTGACGCGCGTGCTGACCCACGAGATTATGAACGCCACGGCACCGATAGCCAGCATCAGCCAGTCGATGCTCGCCCGCGAGGACGTGAGGGAGACGCCGCTGGAGGAGGGCGTGCGCGCCATCCATACGGCCGCCACGCACCTGGGAACGTTCGTGGACTCGTACCGCAAGTTCTCGCAACTGCAGCAGCCCATGCCCGAGGACGTGCGGTTGGCGGACATCGTAGCGGCGGTGCAGGGGCTGTACCCCGACCTGCAGTGGGATGTGACCGTCGACGAGGACACCGTGGTGCATACCGACCCGGGCCTGCTGCGCCAGGTGCTGATCAACCTGACAAAGAACGCCGTGGAGGCCGGGGCGAAGCGGATGAGGATAAGCCCCTCTCCCCAGGGCCTCCTGGTCGCGAACGACGGGGCGGCCATCCCCGCCGAGGCCCGTTCCTCCATCTTCGTGCCGTTCTTTACGACAAAGAAAGGCGGCTCAGGGATTGGACTTTCCCTAAGCCGCCGGATTATGACCATACAGGGCGGTGACCTGGAACTGTTGGACTATCCGCAGACCACGTTCCGCCTGGAATTTCCTATTCAGCCTTTGGCTGTTCAGTAGCCTCGCGGCGCATCTCAGCCTCTACGGCCTTGATCTTCTGGCGCAGCAGGTCGAGTTCGTCCTTCAGTTTGTCGGCCTTCTTCTGGATTTCAGCCACCAGGCTGTTGCCCTTCTTGCTGCTGGCCGACAGGAAACCGATGTTGTTCTCGTAGGTCTGCAGTTCCGACTTCATGATTTCGTAGGCACGGGTCAGGCGTTCGCGCTCGCGGGCCAGGGTGTTGGCACCAGCCTCGGCGCTGACGCGCAGGGTGGTCTTGAAACTGTTCAGGCGCTGCTCGGCGTGGTGCAGGTTGAACTTCTTGTAGAGTTGGTCCACCACCTCGCGGTACTGCTTGTACAGTTTGTCCTTCTCGCGGATGGGCACGAAGCCTACGGCATTCCATTCGGCCTGCAACTCGCGCACCTTCTGTGCCGACACTTCCGTGGCGTTCTCGGCCAGTGCCTGCAGGCGCTCGATGATGTTCAGTTTCTTCTCCAGGTTCTCCTTCTGCTCCTCGCGCTCGCCGGCGGTGGCGGCACTCTTGGCCTCGAAGAACTTGTCGCAGGCACCCACGAAGCGCTTCCACAGTTCGTCGCTCACCTTGCGGGGCACGGCACCGATGGTCTTCCACTGCTTCTGCAGTTCGATGAGGGCGTCTGAGGTCTGCTTCCACTCCGTGCTGTCCTGCAGGGCCTCGGCCTGTTCCACAAGGGCCCGTTTCTTCTGCAGGTTCTGGTTCAGTTCCTCCTTCACGGCCTTGAAGTAGGCGGCCTTCTGGGTAAAGAACTTGTCGCAGGCGGCGCGGAAGCGCTCGAATATCTGGGTGTTCACCTTCTGCGGGGCGAATCCGATGGTCTTCCAGACGGCCTGCAGGTCGATGATTTCCTTCGTCTTGGCATCCCAGTCGGCAAAGGTCTTCAGGCCGTCGGTAGAGATGGCCTCAACCTGTTCGCACAGTTCGGTCTTCTTCTGCAGGTTCTCCTCCTCCTGGGCCTTGCGGGCCTCGAAGAACTCCTGGTGGTGCTTGCGCACGATGGTGCTGGCCTCCTTGAAGCGGTTCCAGATTTCCTCCCGGAGGTCTTTGGCCACGGGACCTATCTCCTTCCACTCCTGGTGCAGGGTCTGCAGTTGGTTGATGGCCTTCACCACGTCCTTCTCATCGGCCAGGCGCTCGGCCTGCTCGCACAGGAGGGTCTTGGCTTCCAGATTCTTGCGGAAATCGTACTCGCGGAACTGGATGTTCAACTTCAGCATGTCGTAGAACTGTTCCACGTAGAGTTGGTAGTTCTTCCATACCTCCGACACGTTCTCGGCAGGCACGGGGCCGATTTCCTTCCACTCGGCCTGCAGTTCCTTGAAGGCGTCGTACGACTTGCCGGCCTCCTCGGGTGTGGTGGCCAGCAGTTTTATCTTTTCTATCACCGCCTGCTTGCGTTCCAGGTTCTCGGCACGCTGCTGCTCCTGTTCGGCCTGCAACTGCGCGCGGCGCTGACGAATCTGCTGCATGGCCTGCTTGAAGGGTTCTTCCGTGGGGTCCGGTTCGGGCTGGTAGGCCTCGGGGTCGCCTCCGGCATCCACAAAGGCCTGCTGCTTGGCAAGCAGGTCGGCGCGATGATACTTGTAATACAATTGTTTCAGCAGTTCCAGTTCCTGCTTGTTGCCCCCCTCGCCCTGTTCGGCAATCTCCTGGGCGCGGGCCAGCACCTCCTCCTTCGTGTTCATGAGGGGGATTTGGGGTTCGGCCTCCTCTGCCTCGGCAGGAGCCTCGGGCACAGCGGCTTCCTCAATGGGGGACTCCTCCACGGGAGTCTCGGTTTTTACGGCTTCCACAGGAACTACTTCCTCGGCGGCCTCATTCACTTTGGTCTGATCTAAAGAGTCCATCATTTTCTTGTTTTTAGGTAATGATTCGGGTTACATAAACTACATACAAGGTGCAAATTAATGCAAAAAATCCTTAATATCCTAATATTTCGGGCAAAAAGTAGTGCGAGCAAGGCAAAAAGCCCTGCCCGCACCCGTAAAACGGCCGGAAAATGCGGTTCAGCCTAGAACCACGAACGGCGCTTGAAGTACCACCAGAAGAAAAGCGTGGTGACCAGACACAGGGTCAGGGCTATGGGGAAGCCCAGGGTCCACGTCTCCATGCCGTTGATGAGGTTCATGCCGAACATGCTGGTGATGAGCGTGGGGAACATCAGGATGATGGTGATGCTGGTCAGCATCTTCATCACCTTGTTCATATTGTTGTTGATGATGTTGGCGTAGGTCTCCATCGTCGACTCCAGGATGTTGGAGTAGATGTTCGTCGTCTCGCGGGCCTGGCTCATCTCGATGTTGACGTCCTCAATCATGTCGGCGTCCAGTTCGTCGACGGGCAGTTTGAACTTCAGTTTCGACAGCAGGTTCTCGTTGCCGCGGATGGAGGTGACGAAGTACGTCAGGCTGTCCTGCAGGCGCGAGAGGGCGATGAGGTCCTGGTTATCGACGTTGCGGTCCAGGTTCAGTTTGGCCTGCTCGATGCGTGCCGAGATTTGCTTCAGCCGCTTCAGGTACCACACGGCGGAGGAGAGGAACAGGCGGAAAACCATGTCCACCGCGTCGGTGAAGCCCAGTCCGCGGCGCTGCTGATAGGTGACGAAGTCTATCATCATGTTCGTCTCGAAGTTGCACAGCGTGATGCACACGTCGCCCTTCAGGATGATACCCAGGGGGATGGTGGTGTAGGGGGTGCGCGACTTCACCTCCTTGACATACGGTATGCGCAGGATGATGAGCACCCAGCCCTCGTCGATGTCGTAGCGGGCGCGCTCGTCGGTATCCGCGATGTCGGATATGTAATAGTCGGGCACATGAAGTTTGTTTTGCAGAAAGTCGACATCGTCCTGCGAGGGACATGTCACCTGGACCCAGCAGTTGGGTTCCCATTGTTCGATGGTCCGCAGACCACGGTTCGTGTTCCAGAATGTCAGCATAGGCCTTTCCTCCTTGAATGTGTTTGCATGAGAGAAATGAGTTTCAAGGGAGAGCGGCCCGTCGGTGCCACCCTACCCTAAGCGTTTATCATTCTCCGCCGGATAGTCGTCCATAGTGGTTTTTAGTTTGGTTTAATTGGTTTCTGGCTGCAAAGATAGTGCAAATCGAGTGAAAAAGCAAATGTTTGTTTGATTTTTCCGAGATGCAGCCTATCTTCGAGGCTCGGAGAGACTCAAAGATACGAATAAGTGAGCGAAATGCAAAAGAAAAGCCTGTTTTTCTTTTCATTTCCGCTTACAAATAATCAAGGGTGTGCCATTCTTTTGACACACCCTACCGATTGATTCACGATTCAAGCGCGAGTTTAGAAATCAAAGTTAATCAACTGGAACAACAGCGCCCGGGTTTCGGGGTCTGCGTTACCGTCCACGTCCACGCCGCCGTACTCAAGCCCGGTGTCACTTTCCACACCGCTCACGGCCAGCATTTCCGATTCGTCCGTCCACAGCATGTCGCACATGGGAGTCACGTATGTCTTTTTCATAGTCTTCATCATTTTGCCATTACTTTTTTTCCGTTAACGATGTTCACACCCTTCTGCACATGGCCCAGACGCTGACCGCCGAGGTTGTAAATCTCGTCTTTTCCATCTCTCACGTTCTCCGTATTCACGCCTTCAATGCCGGTCTCCACGTCATCCA
>JAFSXQ010000064.1 GCA_017444005.1 Bacteroidaceae bacterium
CGATTTCTTTCACATGCTCATCCAATGAGTCAGTTGTTTCCCGTACGGCTACAGTGACGCTTACTTATACCTACGATACAGATAAAACCGCTTCCAAAAATGTGACTGTGACCCAAGTTGCCAACCCAGCCCTTGGAACTTCAACCCTTCCATATACCATTGCTCAGGCAAAGACTAAAATTGATTCTGGTTCTGACTTAGCAGACAAATATGTACATGGCATTATCTCGCAAATTGACAGTTATAACTCAAATACCATTACCTATTGGATTTCCGATGACGGAACAACCGCTAATCAGTTTGAGGTCTACAAAGGGAAAGGTTTGAACAATGCCAATTTTACAGCAGTGACAGATTTGGAACTTGGTGACATCGTTACGGTGTATGGCACCCTGACTTTATATAATAAAACTACTTATGAGTTTGCAACTGGAAATTATATTACCTCTCTAGAGCGTAAAGAAGAGTCTGACCTCGCCCTCACCTCTTCCACTCCCGTTGCTTTGAAGATTACTTCAGCAGAGCCGAATCCCACAAGCGCCATCACCTGGACGACAAGTAGTGAGGGTGCCATAAGTTTTGTATCGAGCGACACAGACGTGGCAACGGTGACAAGCGCAGGTGTCATCACCGCTGTTGGTGAAGGCTCTGCCACCATCACCATTACGCAGGCCGCAGACGAGACCTACAAGGCAAGCGACGAGAAGACGGTGACGGTTAACGTAACGGACAACCGCTCTGCATGCGCTATGGGCATCGACCTGACATCTGCAAAGACCATTACGAAAGGCGCAACCGATGATCTCACCGCATCCTCAACGAAAACGGACGGCTTTACGGGAACTATAACCTATTCTTACGTTTCGGCCGATGCGTCTATCTTGAACATTAGTGATGGAAAATACACAGGTGCTGGCGTAGGTGCTACTACGGTGACCGTTACGGCTACGCCTACGGGCGGCAATGCTGCCAACTACAAGCCTGCATCGCAGGAAGTGGCAGTCACCGTAAACGGCGCGAACAGCATCAGCCTCGACCCGGCAACGAAGAATGTCCCCTTCTCTGCCAGCACGTTCAATATTGCTGCTACCGTTCCCACGGAGAACTATGACGGAGCAGTCAGCGCCGTATCCAGCAATACCAGTGTGGCTACTGTCAGCGTTGACGGCACGACTATTACTGTGACACCTGTGGCTGTCGGCACCGCAACGATTACCGTTACTGCCGGAACGGGTACTTACTATCCTGCGACGGCTCAGGCTGAATGCAGCATAGAATTAACACAACCTGCGGGTGGAACGACGGCTCCTTCTGGTGTTACAACCACTTTCAAAAACAAGGATCTCGAATTCGATGGCGCAGGGCTGGTTTGGTCTGCAAGTACCTCGGCAAATTCTTTTGAGAGTTCTGGATCTTCTCGTGGTGTACAGTTTGGCGCAGCTGTAGGTAACTTTACACTAACGGCCGTAAATACTGAAACTATTTCAAAGGTGAGTATGATTGTTTCTACGAATGGTGATGCATCATCGAATACCATAGCAATATCTGTTGGTAGTTCTGATTTCAAAACCACAGTGAATGATGCTGAAGTGACGTCCTTCTCTATGCCTAAGGCCAATAATCAGACTGTTGATTTTTCTGGAACAGGTACAGGCAATATCGTAATCTCTGTGAACGATGTTAGTAAGTCTGTTTATTTCAAGAGTATTACGGTGACGAAGGCAGTTAACCTGTCTGTTAAACTTAACGCCTCCGGCTTTGCCACGTACTGCTCACAATATCCCCTGGACTTCACTTCTACTGAAGGCTACACGGCTTGGCAGATAACGAACGTTAGCGGCGAGACAATCACCTTCGGCCAGATTACAGGAAAAGTAAAGGGCGGTACAGGTATCCTGCTGATGGGTGAGGCTGGCGCAACGGTTACGCTTACGAGTGCCGACAGCGAGGAAACACTTGGCAGCAATAAACTCGAAGGTACGTTGGCTCCTACATACGTTTCCGCCGACCAGTACTATGGTCTCAAGGGCAACGAGTTCGTGAAGGTGAATGCCGGTACGGTTCCTGCTGGTAAGGCTTTGCTGCCTGCAAGTGAGGTGCCCGCTAGCGTAAGGGGTCTCAGTTTCGTGTTCGACAATGCCGACGGCATCGTGGAAATGAGAAATGGAGAAAATGAGACAATGAGAAGCGAGGTCTTCGACCTGAGCGGCCGCCGCGTGGTGAAGCCCACGAAGGGATTGTACATCGTGAATGGAAAGAAGATAATGGTTAAATAAAAATTCATGAAAAATTCGTGGGCATTACATGGTAATTTGTGTTTAAAAGAAAACAACATATAATGCCCATCAATGTCCACGAATGATTCATTAATAACATATAGGAGAAAGAAACTATGAAAAAGATATATAGCATACCTGAGACGAAAGTCGTAACAATAAAGAACATTTGTGTATTGTCTGGTTCCCCTGCAATTGGCCTGAATACAAGCGGTAGTGTCAACGCCGCCAACGTGGATAGTCGCCAGGACAACTCGTGGGACATCTGGGGCACGGGCGACTACGACGAAGAATGATGAAGAATTGAAGTATTGAAGAATTGCCATTGTGCTTCGTGCACAATTTGTGTTTTATTAAGTTAATAGGGGCGGGCCGTCTGTGAAGACCGCCCAACCAAAAAAAGAGCCACTGTCCGTGATGGATAGCGGCTCTTCGTAACAAAAATCGAATGCTTACGTTCTAATTGAAAATCTTCGAGATGATGCTCCCTTCCGGCTTTCGGAAGAAGCGGTCCATCTTCTTCACCTGCCCGTCGATAGCAAACACCACTACGCTGTCGCCGGGCTGAACGATGGTGCTACCGTTGATGGGCATGCCGATGCGGTCGCGAATCAGTCCGCCCAGTGCAACTCCCTTGGGCAAGTGCTGTTCGCGAATGGGGTGTTGGGTGATGAGCGAGCCCTCCAGGGCCACAAACTCCGCCACGTCGGCATTGGCTATGGTCAGGCTCTTCATGGTCGTGACGTCGGCGTCGAGCATCATTTGATAGATGTGGCTGGCGGCAATCACCTTCTTGTTGATGATGGTGCCGATGTCCAGTTTCTCGGCCATGTTCACGTAGTCCATGTTTTCCACCAGCGCCACCGTCTTCCTCACGCCCAGGCGCTTGGCGGCCAGGCAGGCCAGGATGTTGGTTTCCGTCTCCGGGGTCAGTGCCGCAAAGGCCTGGCACTTCCGGATGCCCTCGTCCACCAGCGTGCCGGTGTCGCGCCCGTCGCCGTGGATGACCACGATGTCGTCGTTCTCCAGCAGGTCGTTCAGTTGCAGGCAGCGCTCCTCGCTCTGCTCCACGATGCGCATCGAAATCCAGTCGGGTTTGTTGTGGGCCATCTGCACGGATATGCGTCCGCCCCCCATCACCATAACGTTTTTCACATCGGGGTATTCCTCTTTGCCCACCAGTTGGCGGATGAGGGTGGCGTGTTTGCGTGTGGTGACGAAGTAGGCAATGTCGCCCAGCCGTAGCATGTCGTTACCGCCGGGGATGATGGTAGAGTCGTCGCGCTTGATGGTGACGATGTGGTACGGAGCATCGGGCGGACAGAGTTCGCGCAGGGGTATGTCCAGTATCTTGGCCGTATCGCGCAGTTTGATGCCCATCATGATGAGGGCTCCGTCGTGTATCTCCCAGTACTGTCGCACCCAGGAGTGGTGCAGTCCCTCGATGATTTCCTGCGAGGCCAGCATCTCGGGATAGATGAGGCTGTCGATGCCCATGTTGCGGAACATGTCGATGTACTGCTGCTGCACGTATTCGGCGTTGTCCACGCGTGCCACGGTCTTCTTGGCTCCCAGCGTGTGGGCCAGCATGCAGCAGTTCAGGTTGCGGCTTTCGTCGGGCGTGACGGCAATGAACAGTTGTGCATGTTGCACGCCAGCCTCCTTCAGGGCTGCGATGCTGGTTGGTGGCAGGTTGATGGTCATCAGGTCGTAGTTGCCCGATTCCGTCAGCATGTCGGTCTTGTCCTGGCTTTCGTCAATGACCACGATGTCGTGGTCGTCCTTCGACAGCAGTTGTGCCAGATGTGTGCCCACTGCTCCTGCTCCTGCGATGATGATCTTCATAATTATAAGGGTAGTTAAAGGGGAGTTAAAGGGTAGTTAAAGGGGAGTTAAAGGGAAGTTAAAGGGAAGTTAAAGGGACGATAGTTTTTTAAGTTCCACTTTGATGCTGTCCTTGTCTAGTCCCACAATCCGATACAACTCACCCGGAGAGCCATGTTCGACGAAGTTGTCGGGCAGACCGAGGCGGACGATGTCGGGCCGGAAACCGTGCTCGGCCATCCATTCCAGCACGGCGGTGCCCATGCCGCCCTCCTTGGCGCCGTCCTCGAGGGTGATGATGCGGCTGTAGCGCTGGGCCACCTCCGTCAGCAGTTCCTCGTCCAGCGGTTTGGCGAAGCGCATGTCGTAGTGGGCAATGTCCAGCCCCGAGTCGCGGATGGCCTCGGCGGCCACGTTGCCGATGGGGCCCAGGCTGAGCACCGCCGTCGGGCCACTGGCCTCGCGCAGTCGGCGTCCCTTGCCTACGGGCACCGCCTCCAGCGGGCAGCGCCAGTCCACCAGCACGCCGCGTCCTCGGGGATAGCGGATGACGAAGGGCCCCCGGTCGCAGTGCAGCGCGGTGAACATCAGCCGGCGCAGTTCGTGCTCGTCCATCGGCGAGGCAATGGTCACGTTCGGTATCGGGCGCAGGGCGGCCAGGTCGAAGGCTCCGTGGTGCGTGGGTCCGTCTTCGCCCACCAGGCCGGCTCGGTCCAGACAGAGCACCACCGGCAGTCGGCTGATGGCCACGTCGTGGATGATGTTGTCGTAGGCGCGCTGGGCGAAGGACGAGTAGATGTTGCAGAACGGGCGCATGCCCTCGCGGGCCAGTCCGGCAGAGAAGGTCACGGCGTGTCCCTCGGCAATGCCCACGTCGAAGGTTCGCTCCGGCATTTCCTTCTGCATGATGCACAGGCTGCAACCCGTGGGCATGGCGGGTGTCACGCCCACGATGCGCTCGTCCTTGCGGGCCATTTCGAGGAGGGTCTCGCCGAACACGTCCTGGAATCGGGGCGGCTGCGGTTTGTCGGGGTCAGGTGTCAGTCGTTCGCCCGTCTCGGGGTCGAACTTTCCGGGGGCGTGCCATACGGTGGCATTGCGCTCGGCGGGTTCGAACCCCTTGCCCTTCACCGTATGCAGGTGCAGCATCTTGGGGCCGCGCATGTCCTTGATGCGGCGCAGCGTCCTGACGAGTTCCACCACGTTGTGCCCGTCCTCGGGACCGAAGTAGCGGATGTTCAGGCCTTCGAAGATGTTTCTTTGGTTCGTGAGCAGCGACTTCAGGGCGTTGTTGAACCTCAGCACGCGCCCCTTGCGGTCGTCGTTCAGCACGTGCCAGCGGTACATCAGGCGTGCCGTCTTGTCGCGCAGGTTGTTGTAGGTGCCGCTCGTGTGCAGTTTGTGCAGATATTCGCCCATGCCGCCCACGCTGCGGTCTATCGACATGTCGTTGTCGTTCAGTATGATGAGCATGTCGTTCGGTGTCGACGACACGTTGTTCAGCCCCTCGAAGGCCAGTCCGCCCGTCATGCTGCCGTCGCCGATGACGGCCACCACGTGTCTCTCCTCCCTTTGGGGGGAGCCGGAGAGGGGCTTTTTCTTTATCCCCACGGCCATACCCAGGGCGACGGATATGGAGTTTGAGGCGTGGCCGCAGGTGCAGGTGTCGTACTCGCTTTCCTCTGGCGATGGGAAGGGCTTCAGACCGCCCAGTTTACGGTTGGTGTGGAACAGCGTGCGCCGTCCGGTCAGTATCTTGTGCCCGTAGGCCTGATGTCCCACGTCCCACACGATGCGATCGTTGGGGGTGTCGAAAACGTAGTGCAGGGCCACGGTCAGTTCCACCACGCCCAGACTGGATGCAAAGTGGCCGGGGTTGTCGGCCAGTTCGTGTATGATAAATCGCCGCAGTTCGTTGCAGACCTGGGGCAACTGCTCCACGGGGAGGCGCCTCAGGTCGGCGGGAAATTCAATCTCCGACAGCAGCGGGTATGTCTCTTTTTCGGTCATTTCAATGTATTCGTGGGGCGAAATTACAACATTTTCGCGAGATAGCCAAATAAAACCTATCTTCTTTCATTCAGATGATGACGCGCCCCTCCTGTTCTGACAGTTTCTTTTCAACGTCCTTGATGTCCTTGTACTGGGTCATTACCTGGAGGTAGCGCTGCGGGTCGCGCATGAGTTCGGGGTCCTGCAACAGGCGCATGATTTGGCGTTTCTGTTGGGCCACGATTTCCAGTTTGTAGTCGGCCATGATGTGGTTGACGATGGTGGAGAGGGGCGTTTGGTTGTCGGCGACGGAGTACCTCGACTTCTGCTGGTGCATGCGGCTCAACTGTTCCTGGTCGGTGGCCAGTTCGAAGGCCAGTGCGCTGATGGCCGGGTCGGGGAAGTTGATGAGTTGGTGCTCGGTTGTGACTTCCGGTCGTGCCTCGAGGGCGATGTCGAGCATCTGCCGATGGATGGGGAGCACGAGGGCGAGTTCGTCCTGCGCCAGCGATGCGTTGATGTATTGGCTGACGGTGATGGCCTGTTGCTCTCCCTCGGCGTCAGTCACGGTGCCCAGGATGTGCTCGCCGTAGCGCACCACGAGGCGCATGAGTTCGCGTTCCTTCTTCTGGAGGCGTAGCGCGTCGCGGTCCTGTATGTTCTGCACCAACGGAGCGTAGGGCGATGCCTCGCTGTCGCTGCTGTTGCCCGGCTCCTGTGTAGGCAGGGGGATGTCGGTGGGCAGGGGTTGCCGCTGGTCTTCGGCGTCAGGTGGGGGCGGGGTGCCTCCGGCTATGCGGTCCAGCGTCCGGCGTTCCCGCTCGCGTTCCCGTTGTTTCTGCACCTCCTGAAGGTCTTGTTCCACCTGTCGCGCAACGGCACTGGCGATGAGTCGCTCCTGCATCTGCATCGTGGCAGCGGTCTCCTGCACATAGACGGCACGGGTGATTTCGTTCGGTATGCAGGCGATGCTCTGCACGATGTTGTTTACGAGTTGACTCTTCTTCACGGGGTCGCCCTGAGCCTCCTCCAGCAGCAGGTTGGTCTTGAACTTGATGAAGTCTACCTGGTGCTCCGCCATGTATCGCTGATACTCCTCGGCATTGTGCTTGCGGGCAAAGGAGTCGGGGTCGTCGCCGTCGGGCAACAGCAGCAGACGCACGTTCATGCCCTGTGCCAGCAGCATGTCGATGCCTCGCTGCGAGGCCTTGATGCCGGCTGCGTCGCCGTCGTAGATGACGGTGATGTTGTCGGTCAGACGGTGGATGAGCCGAATCTGGTCGTCGGTCAGGGCCGTGCCGCTGGAGGCTACTACGTTCTCGATGCCGCTCTGGTGCATGGCCATCACGTCGGTGTAGCCTTCGACCAGGAAGCAGAGGTCCTGTTTGCGGATGGCCTGCTTAGCCTGGAACAGACCGTAGAGTTCGCGTTTCTTCGAATAGATGATGCTTTCGGGCGAGTTCTGGTACTTGACGTTGACGCCTTTGGTGGCGGCGTCGAGCACACGTCCGCCGAAGCCAACCACCTTACCCGACATGGTGAAGATGGGGAAGATGACGCGCCCCCAGTAGCGGTCGCCCAGGCCGCCCTTGTCGCGCTTGAGCGACAGGCCTGTGCCCATGCCCGTCTCCGGGTCGTTGATGAGGAAACGTTCCTGGTAGCCGGCTTTCAGTGCCTCGTTGCTCATCACGCCCATGCGAACGCGCCGTTTGTTGCCGGCCTCATCGGTTTGTTCGATGTCGACGTGCTGGTTGGGGCAGAAGCCGAGTTGGAACTTGCGGATGATGTCGTCGCGGAAACCGCGTCCGTGGAAGTAGGAGAGGCCTATGGCGCGTCCGTCTTCGGTGTCGTACAGTTGGTGCTGGAACCACTCGTTGGCCCACTGGTTGACGATGAACATCGACTCACGGTCGTCCTGTCGCTGGACGTCCTCCTTCGACATTTCCCGTTCCTCGATGGTGATGCCGTATTTCTTGGCCAGGTAGCGTAGGGCATCGGGGTACGATATCTGCTCGTGCTCCATGATGAAGCCGACGGGGTTTCCCCCTTTGCCGCAGGCGAAGCACTTGCAGTAGTTCTTGGCGGGCGATACGATGAACGAGGGCGTGCGGTCGTCGTGGAAGGGGCAGAGGCCCTTCAGGTTGGCTCCGGCGCGCTTCAGCGTGACGAAGTCTGAGACGACGTCGACGATGTTCGCCGCGTCCATGATTTTGTCTATCGTCGCTCGGTCGATCATCTGATTTGACAGATTACAATTTGACGATTTTGCCGTTTCGGGCACAGAGCCGGACGGCTTTTCCTTCTGGCAACGTCTGCGTGCTGGTCAGCGTCCGCCCGTTGCTCAGAATGCTCACCGTCGCCTTGGACTTTTTCGAAGCAGTCAGCATCACCTCCTCGTCATTGTCGTCGGCCAGCCGGGCCTGTATGCCGTCGCCCTTGACGAAGACCTTCAGCGGTTGCCCGATGCTTGTGTTCTCCTTCGCCTGGAACCGGGCCGATGAACGGCTGTCGTTGATGGTGGTCTCGACGGTGAAAACCGGAGCGCCCAGCGGGCAGGCAATGTCCGACAGACGGGCGTCTTCACTCTCCCCTCGGAAGTGCGCCAACAGCAGGTAGTGTGTGCCGTCGGGGTCGGGGACGATAGCGCCGTTCCACCCCTCGGGCATCCTGTCGGTCAGCACTTGCAACTGTTCCTCCATGTGGCGTGTATCCTCAGCAGTGATGTTGCTGTAATAGACGATGTTGCGGCGGTCTACCACCGTTCCCTTGCGAAACGGGCGGCTCTCGCTGGAGTACGAGGGATAGAGTTTCGCCGTCATGATGCTGTTGTTGTTCTGCCGGTCGCCGAATGCCATCTGTTTCGAACTGCGGCTCACGATGCCCACGGCGTTGTCCACGTTTACCCAGTTGGTGGCGAACACGCTCAGTTGCGAGCCGTCGAGCCTTGCCTCATCCCCCTTCTCCTTATTATTATAATAGAATGCGCGCGAGGGTTTGGTCATCTCGTCGACGGAGATGGCCATCAGTCCGCCCATTTCACCGGTGATGGTGCCGTTGGAGGTGGCCACGACGTGGTCGAGATAGACGACTGCATTGCCCGGGGTGGAGTAGAGTACGAAACGGTTGTTCAGCGTCGAACCGTTGGTCTTCAGTTCGCCGTTCATGGTGTAGGCGTCGTCCATGAACTGGTAGTTGCCGCTGACCACGGGACTGGCATCCGTCGACTTACCGCTGACTGTGTACCAGCCGAGGAAGTTGCCCGTGTTGTGGGCACGGAAGGGGACGATGATTTTGTTCTTGTCGACGCTGTTCGAGGCGATGTAGCCAGTGTAACTCTTCAGCCCCGTGCTCCACGAGAAGGTGGTGAAGCGGTCGCGGGTGAAGGCGCGCACGACATTCTGGCTGGGCAGCACCCGAGCCTGGCTGTGAGCCTCGCGGAAGTCGTCCCACGTGGTGGGGACGAGGTCGGCCGTCGAGCAGACGAGGTGCATCAGGTACGTCATCATCACGCGATGGGCCTCCACGCCCATGCGGCGTGCTCCGACGTCGGCTCGCCGCAGCCACGACCCGTCGGGCGTTGTCCGTTGCCGAGCCTTGATGTACTTGTAGGCCAGGTTCTCCAGCATCAGGGCGTTGGGGTCGCGCAGGAAGCAGGCCTGCGTGGTGTACGATGTTATCTGGTCGTAGAGAAACAGGCTCCAGTCGTTGCCGTTGGGCATAGCCAGTTCGCCGTCGGTCAGCGCCAGCCAGCACAGCACGCTGTCCATCACCTCCTGATTGTGGTGCATCAGGGCATTGGTGCGCCATTTTTCTTCATTACCCAGGCCGGTTTGGAACATCTTCAGGGCCAGGGCGGCTTCGCCCAGTTCCTGCATCACTACGTTCTGGTACGAGGTGTGGAAGAGGTGATGGTTTTGCAGCGTATAGTCGGGGTAGAGGTTCTGTCCGCGATAGAGGTCGGCCACTGTCTGACGGTTGTACCAGGGGTCGATGACGGTGGCGTTCCGCTGGTCGTCGGGATGGCTGTAACTGTTGATGGCGAACTCGCGTAGGCGTTCGAACCACTTGGGGGCCAGTTCGTCGCCCGGGAACAGGCCCAACGTTGCGGCCAGCACGTCGGCTTCCCATCCGTTCTCTTCGGCTTTCGTATCACCTTCGTAACCTGTCGGTATGTTGCGGTTCAGTTCGTAGTTGCATTCGGCCTTCAGCAGATTGTAGATGCAGGCGCGCTGGGCATCGCTGAGTTTATCCCACTGAAAGTAGGCCGAATAGGCCACCGACATGGCCCAAAGGCTGCTCTCCCACACGTGGCTGCCCGTGCCCGTACTGCCCCAGTAGCGACTGTCGGAACACACCTTCAGACGGTTGGCCTTGTGGGTGGAGTAGGCGAACACCAGCGACCGCATGGCTAGTTGTTCCAACTGGTCCCACGTGACGCCCTCGGGCAACTGGATGCCGGCAGGCTTGGCGTATTTTACCAGGAAAGCGCAAATCATCGAGAGGTCGGCATTCGTGCGTACGCCTTTCTCGTCGCTGGCCATCGTATTCTCGCCGCGGAAGCAGCCGCACGTCTCGCCGATGCTGTTGGGTGCCACGCACGGCTGGTAGTCGTCGACCATGTATCGGCTGAACCGGGCCAGCATCTGCAGCAGGTCGTGCATCATCTCCTGTTCGCCTACGAAGCGGCTGGTGATGACACCCTCGGTGGGTGAATCCACGTCATGTCCGGGTGCTTGTGCCATGCTTGTGCAGCAGTTGCCCTGCACGATGCACAATGTCAGTATTATCAGGATTCGTTTCATTGCATTCAATATTAACTCTTAACTCTCAATTAGTCGTCCAGGTCAAAGTCGAAGTCGCCGAAGAAGACGGGAGTGTCGTCCTTGAACTCGTCCAGTGCGCGGCGCTCCTTCTTGGTGGGGCGGCCGGTGCCTCGGGCGCGGTCGACGAATCCGCTTATCTTGCTCATCTCCAGCAGTTCGTACTGTTCGGGCCTAGTCACGTTCTCCAGCACTTCGGGGATGAGTTTCGCCCCCACGCGGTGCTCTATGGCCTGCAGGATGCGGAACGAGTAGGTGATGGGCGGTTTGCGCACGTCCACCGTGTCGCCCACCTTCACCATACGTGAGGGCTTCAGTTGGGTGCCGCCCATGCTCACTTGGCCCTTTTTGCAGGCCGCTGCTGCCAGCGTGCGCGTCTTGAAGATGCGCGCCGCCCACAGCCATTTGTCAACTCTTGCTTCGTTGGTCATAATCCCTAATCTCTAATCCCTAATCCTGCATATATTCACGATAGTCTCCGTCGCCTTCTCCATGCTCTGGATGGGCACGAACTCGTGGCGCCCGTGGAAGTTCAGCCCTCCGGCGAAGATGTTGGGGCAGGGCAGGCCCCGGAACGAGAGTTGGGCACCGTCCGTACCGCCCCGGATGGGGATGACGCGGCACTCTCCGCAGGCCTCCTCGATGGCCCGGCGGGCGATGTCGATGACGTGCGGCTTGTCCTCTAGTTGACTGAGCATGTTGTAGTACTGGTCGCGGGTCTCCACCGTCACCAAGTCCTCGCCATACCTATTATTAATATATTGCGCCAGGGTGTGCAGGGCGCGCTTGCGGGCCTCGAACTTCTCGCGGTCGTGGTCGCGGATGATGTAGTTGAGCGTGGCCTCTTCTACGGTGCCCGACATCTGTGTCAGGTGGAAGAAACCCTCGTAGCCCTCCGTCGCCTCGGGTCGTTCGTCCTGCGGCAGGGCGGCAATGAACTCGTTGGCGATGAGGCAGGCGTTCAGCATCTTGCCCTTGGCATAGCCGGGGTGCACATTACGGCCGCGTATGGTTACTTTGGCACTGGCGGCGTTGAAGTTCTCGTACTCCAGTTCGCCCACCTCGCTGCCGTCCATCGTGTAGGCCCATGCGCAACCGAACCGCTCCACGTCGAACCTGTGGGCCCCCATGCCGATTTCCTCGTCGGGGTTGAAGGCGATGCGCACTCGTCCGTGCTCCACTTCGGGGTGCTCCTGCAGCCAGGCCACGGCCGTCACTATCTCGGCAATGCCGGCCTTGTCGTCGGCCCCCAGCAGCGTCGTCCCGTCCGTCACGATGAGGTCTTCGCCCACGTGCTCCTTCAGTTCGGGGAACTGGCTGACGCGTGTCACGATGCCCTCCTGTTCGTTCAGCATGATGTCGCCGCCCTGATAGTTCCGGATGATGCGCGGCCGCACGTCCCGTCCTGAGCAGTCGGGACTTGTGTCCATGTGGGCGATGAAGCCGATGGTGGGCACCTCCCGCTCCGTGTTGGCCGGCAGCGTGGCGTAGACGTAGGCGTGCTCGTCCATCACCACGTCCTCCAGGCCCATCGCCTCCAGTTCATCGCGGAGGTATCGGGCCAGGTCGAACTGTTTGTCCGTACTGGGGCACTTGTCCCCTGCATCCTCACTCGACTGCGTGTCTATCGACACGTATTTCAGGAATCTGTCGACCAGATTCTCACTCATTTTCTTGTCCATAGTTAGGCAAAGGTACGAAAAAAAATAGTATCGAACAATTATTTGCCATTGAAAATGCAAAAGTCGAACGTCTACTGCTTAATCTGAATAAAGGGAAATGAAAGTTTGGTATTTCGCTCACTTATTCGTACCTTTGCACACAGTTAATGACTTTAATAAAGAAGAATATGTCAGAAATTAAACCAAATTTGTACGTAGCCGTAGCCTACCGGCTGTACACCAAGGATAAGGAAGGTAAGCGTGAACTGGTGGAGGAAGCCACACGGGAACAGCCGTTCCAGTTCGTGAGCGGACTGGGTATGACGCTCGACGACTTCGAGGCGCAGATTGTCGGCCTGCAGAAGGATGCCGAGTTCGACTTTGAACTGACGACCGGGCAGGCCTACGGCGAATACGAGCAAGAGCGCGTGATAAAGGTGCCGCGACAGACGTTCGAGATTGACGGACGGCTGGACAAACAGTACATCTACGAGGGTGCCGTAGTGCCCTTGCAGAATGCCGACGGACAGCGCTTCAACGGCTTGATTGCCAAGATTGGCGACACGGAGGTGACTGTCGACCTTAACCATCCCCTGGCCGGCAAGGCGCTCATCTTCGTGGGCGAAGTAGTGGACATCCGCGAGGCCACGAAGGAGGAAATCACCGCAACGCTGAAGATGCTCACGGGTGAAGGCGGTTGCGGCTGTGGCTGTGAGGACTGCGAGGGTTGTGGCGACGAACATCACCACGAACATGGCGACCACTGCGGTTGCGGTCACTGCCATGCGTAATAGTTTCGGTCATATATTCCGCCTGACTTCGTTTGGTGAGAGTCACGGGGCCGGCATCGGCGGCGTCATCGACGGTATGCCGGCTGGCATCGGTGTGGACCTGGATTTTATCCAAAGTGAACTGAACCGACGCCGCCCGGGCCAGAGCCGACTGACCACAGCCCGGCAGGAGGCCGACCAGGTGGAACTGCTTAGCGGCGTGTTCGAGGGACAGACGACGGGGCAGCCCATCGGCTTCCTGGTACGCAATACCAATCAGCACTCCGACGACTACGAGAACCTGCGCAAGGTGTTCCGCCCCAGCCACGCCGACTTCACCTACTGGCAGAAGTATGGCATCCGCGACCACCGGGGCGGAGGACGCTCGTCGGCTCGCGAAACCATCAGTCGCGTCGTGGCCGGTGCCTTTGCCAAACTGGCCCTGCGTCAGTTGGGCATCAGCATCCAGGCCTACACCCAGCAGGTGGGCGATATCGCCTTGCCCGGCACCTACGAGGACTATGACCTTGCCCGTGCCGAAGAGAACGACGTGCGCTGCCCGGACTCCGAAACGGCCCGGCGCATGGCCGCCCTCATCCAGGAGGTGAAGGCCGAGGGCGACACCATCGGTGGCGTGATAGCCTGCGTCGTCAAGGGATGCCCCATAGGACTTGGCGAACCGGCTTTCGGCAAACTGCATGCCGAACTGGCCCACGCCATGCTCTCGATAAACGCAGCGAAGGGGGTCGAATACGGTATGGGCTTTGCCGGAGTCGCCCAGCGCGGTTCGGAACAGAACGACATCTTCATCTTGGGCGAGGATGGCGAAATAGCCACTCGCACCAACCGCAGCGGCGGCATACAGGGCGGCATCTCCAACGGTCAGGACATCTACTTCCGCGTGGCCTTCAAGCCTGTGGCAACGTTGCTTCGCGAACAGCAGACGGTGACGCTGGAGGGTGAACCCACGACGCTGAAGGCCCGTGGGCGCCACGATGCCTGCGTGCTGCCTCGCGCCGTTCCCGTGGTGGAGGCAATGGCTGCCATCACGCTACTTGACAACTACTTGTTGAACAAAACGATACGACTATGAGACGCATTGCACTTTTCCTTTTCAGTTGTTCCTTATTCTATTCAACACAGTCGATGGCACAGTTCATAAACAAAACTGCAGAGATTTGGCCGAAGGGTGTGCCGGGCGGTGGCGAAAAGAAAGAGCACACATGGGATCCGCGCCGGAAGGACGACGGTGCCATCACACAGGTGACAACTCCCACGCTTGAGGCCTTCGTTCCTGAAGCCTCGAAGAGTAACGGCAAGGCCGTCATCGTTTGTCCGGGCGGAGCATACGCCATGCTGGCCTATCTGAAAGAGGGGCAGGAAGTGGCGATGTGGCTTGCCAATCAGGGCTACAATGCCTACGTGCTGGCCTATCGCGTGCCCAACAACCGGCTGGGGGCCTTGCAGGACGTACAGCGTGCCATTCGCATCGTGCGCAGCAAGGGAGCCAAGCAGGTGGGCGTAATCGGTTTCTCGGCTGGAGCCAGCCTTTCGTGCCGTGCCTGCACGCGCTGGGGCGAACCTGCCTACGAGGGCAATCCGAAGGACAAGATTGACACACTCTCGTGTCGTCCCGACTTCGGCATTCTCATCTATCCGGCCTATCTGGACGAGGGGGAGAACCACACGTTGACGCCCGAACTGACCGTCACGAAGGACACACCTCCGATGTTTGTCTTCGGAACGGAGGACGACGTCAGGTACAGTGGTCCCTCTACGCCCGTCATTATGGACGCTATGCAGCGGGCAGGTGCTCCCGTCGAAGTGCACTATCTGGTGAAGGGTGGTCACGGTTACGGCATGCGTCGTGGTGCCGGACTCATCTGGCCCGCTTTGGCCGAGCAGTGGTTGAAAACGCTGGAATAGTCTTACCACCCCCGTCAAACACAGAGGGCATGTCGTGATTCGCGACATGCCCTCTGTGTTTGACGGGGGTGGTTCAATCCTCCTTTGGTGAGTCCTTCAGCCAGCGGTCGAGCCACGCGAAGTAGGTGCGCTGCCAGAGGATGCCGTTCTGGGGCTTTAGCACCCAGTGGTTCTCGTCGGGGAAGATGAGCAGTTGGGCCTCGATGCCGCGCATGCGGGCGGCGTTGAAGGCCGACATACCCTGGGTGGCGTTGATGCGGTAGTCCTTCTCGCCGTGGATGCAGAGGATGGGCGTGTCCCACTTGTCTACGAAGCGGTGGGGCGAGTTGTCGTAGGTCTTGGCGGCACGTGCTGTGCGGTCCTTGTTCCAGTAGGCGTCGTCGTACTCCCAGTTGCTGAACCAGTTCTCCTCCGTCTCGGTGTACATGGCCTCGAGGTTGAAGGCGCCGTCGTGGGCAATGAAGCACTTGAAGCGGCCCTCGTGGTGCCCGGCCAGATAGTAAACCGAGAAACCACCGAAAGAGGCGCCCACGGCACCCATGCGGTCGCGGTCGACGTAGGGCAGATTCTCTGCAGCGTCGTCGATGGCTGCCAGGTAGTCCTGCATGCACTGGCCCGTCCAGTCGCCGGAGATTTCCTCCTGCCATGCGAGTCCGAAGCCGGGCAGACCGTGACGGTTGGGGGCTATGACGACGTAGCCCTGGGCGGCCATGATCATGAAGTTCCAGCGGTAGGACCAGAACTGCGAGACGGGGCTCTGCGGGCCACCCTCGCAGAAGAGCAGGGTGGGGTACTTCTTGTTGGGGTCGAAGTGGGGCGGCTTGATGATCCAATAGTGCATCGGCTCGCCTGTGGTGGTCTTTATCCAGCGGGCTTCGCTGCTGCCGGCGGCCATTTGCGAGAGGATGTGGTCGTTCTCGTGGGTCAGTTGGGATAACTCGGCGGGGGAATCGCCGAGCACACTGCCCAGGTAGAGGTCGGCGGGGTGCATGTAGTCGTGGCGCTCGAGCAAGAGAGAAACCCCAGCCCCCTCCGTCTCCCCTTTGGGGGAGGGAACCATTTGCAGGGAGCCGAAGTCGGCCTGATAGTTAGAGAGTTGCTTTACCTCGCCATTGAGGTTGGTGCGGTAGAGGTTCTCAGTTGCGTGCCATACGCCCAGGAAGTAGAGGGTCTTGCTGTCCGAGGCCCAGCAGAAGTCGTCGACATTCGAGTCGAACGTCTCGGTAACGTATTGCTTGGTTCCCTGCTGTAGGTCGTAGACGCACAGGCGCAGGCGGTCGGCCTCGTAGCCATCGCGCTCCATAGATGTCCAGGCCACATAGCGACCGTCGGGCGAGAACTTGGGGTTCTGGTCGTAGCCCACGTTGTAGTCAATGCTTTTCTTGTTGATGGCTTGGTCCTTGAGCGTCTTGGTGGGATTGAGCATATTGTCGGTGTGGTAGGCCAGTCCTTCGTCGGGCACTACACCGAACTCAATACCTCCTTTACAGAGGTTCTTTGTGTCGTCCAGATTGCCACTTTCCACATTGTAGAGGAAGATGTCGCTGTCAGTCGAGATGCTGTAGTTGAGGCCCGTCTTCGTGCGACAGGTGAAAGCGATGAACTTCGAGTCGGGCGACCATGCCAGTTGCTCGATGCCGCCGAAGGGTTCCATAGGGCACTCGTAGGGCTGGCCTTCGAGGATGTCGCGCTCCTCGCCCATCTCCAGGTCGAGGACGAAGGGGTGGGGGATGGACTCAACGTAGTGGTCCCAGTGGCGATACATCAGGTCGTTGACCACGCGGCCGGTGCTCTTGGGCAGGTCGGCGGGGCGCTCCTGGATGATGTCGTGGTAGGGCACCTGCTTGACGAGGATGACGCGCTTCTGATCGGGCGAGAAGAGGAAGCCCTCCACCTCGCCATCGGTATGGGTCAGTTGCTTGCGGCCCTTGCCGTTGGCCGACATAGTCCACACTTCGCCCTTGGAGGCAAAGGCCAGACGGTCGTCGGAGAGCCAGACGGGGTCGCTGCCGAGGCCGAGCATCTCGGCAGGGGAACTGCCGAGCACACTGCTTTTGGTTGCGACAGAGTCGCAACATACTGGACAGACGTAGAGCACCGTGTTGCTGCGGTTCTCTTCGACGCTGTAGTAACTGACCTGGTAGGCCAGGCGGCTGCCGTCGGGCGATACGTTGTACGAACCGATGCGTCCCATTGCCCACAGGGCTTCGGGCGTCATCTGGTCGCTTTCGAGTTGGATGTTGCTCCGGGTGATGATGTTCTCGTCTTCTTGTTGCTTGCAAGCGCTCATGATGGCAATTGCTGATAAAAGGATTGCGATACGTTTCATATTTCTCATTTTCTCATTTCCTCATTTTCCTTTACTTCTTCCTCACGGGGTCGCAGGTGAGGCCGCACCCGAGTTTCTTGAATATCTTGCGGTCGACCTCGGAGAGCATGACGGTGGAGTGGACCTGACAGCCACGCAGTTGCGGCAATTGCTCCAGAGCGCGACGGCACTGCTCGTCGTCCTTCGACAGCACGCTCAGGGTCACCAGCACCTCATCGGTGTGCAGGCGCGGGTTCTTGCCGCCCAGGTACTCAATCTTCGTCTTCTGTATGGGTTCAATCATGTTCTGCGGGATGAGTTTCACCTCGTGGTCGATGCCAGCCAGGTGCTTCGTGGCGTTCAGCAAGACGGCTGCCGAGCACCCCAGCAGGGGGCTGGACTTGGCCGTGATGATGGTGCCGTCCTGCAGTTCCATAGCCGATGCCGTGTGTCCGCTCAACTCCTGCTTGGCTTGTGCTGCTACGGTGACGCGGCGGTAGGCGGTGGTGATCTTGGCCTGGTTGAAGAGCATCAGTATCTTGTTCAGTTCCGCCTCGTTGTCGGCCCCGAGGGCCATCTTGTTCGTGGCCTCGTAGTAGCGGCGTATGATTTCCTCACGCGAGGCATTGCAGCACACCTCGTCGTCCGAGATGCAGAAGCCCACCATGTTCACGCCCATGTCGGTGGGCGACTTGTAGGGGTTCTCGCCGTAGATGCCCTCGAACAGGGCGTTCAGGACGGGGAATATCTCGATGTCGCGGTTGTAGTTGACGGCAATCTTGTCGTAGGCCTCCAGGTGGAAGGGGTCAATCATGTTCACGTCGTTCAGGTCGGCCGTTGCTGCCTCGTAGGCGATGTTTACGGGGTGCTTCAGGGGCAGGCTCCAGACGGGGAAGGTCTCGAACTTGGCATATCCGGCACGCACGCCGCGCTTGTTCTCGTTGTAGAGTTGGCTGAGGCAGACGGCCATCTTGCCGCTGCCGGGGCCGGGGGCCGTGACGATGACCAGTTCGCGCGAGGTCTCCACGTAGTCGTTTTTGCCGAAGCCCTCGTCCGAGGCTATCAGTTCCACGTTGTGGGGATAGCCGTCAATCAAGTAATGTACGTAGGAGCGTACGCCCATGCGCTCGAGGCGATGGCGGAACTGGTCGGCGGCGTGCTGGCCGTTGTAGTGGGTGATGACGACCGAGCCCACCATGAAGTCGCGGCTCTGGAACTCCTCGCGCAGGCGCAGGACGTCCTCGTCGTAGGTGATGCCCAGGTCGGCGCGCACTTTGTTCTTCTCGATGTCCTCGGCAGAGACCACGATGACTATTTCCAACTGGTCGCGGAGTTGGGCGAACATGCGCAGTTTGGAGTCGGGCTTGAAGCCGGGCAGTACGCGCGAGGCGTGGTGGTCGTCGAAGAGTTTGCCGCCCAACTCCAGGTAGAGTTTGCCGTCGAACTGGGCTATGCGCTCGCGGATGTGCTCGCTCTGTATCTTCAGGTATTTGTCGTTGTCGAATCCTATCTTCATAAGTTGAAAGTTGAAAGTTGAGAGTTGAAAGTTCTCATTTTCTCATTGTCTCATTTTCCTCTGCTCCTCGGCCATCTTCTGCATGGCCTCCAGGCGGGCGGCCAGGCCTCCCATCTTCTTGGGGTCGTTCTGGTGGCGGGCCTTGTAGGCATCCAGTTGGGCGCGCAGTTTGTCGTCGTCGGTGAAGCGGCGCAGGGCCCACATGATGAGGATGCTGGTCAGTCCGGAGAGGAAGTAGTAGTAGGAGAGGCCCGACGAATAGTCGTTGAAGATGAAGAAGAACATCACGGGCATGATGCCCATCATCCACTGCATCATCTTCATCTGCTGTTGCTGCTCGGGCGACATCATGGCCGAGTTCTGCTGCTGGCGCATGCTGATGAACGTGTTGACGACGTTGGTCAGCGAGAACAGCAGGCAGAAGATGCTGATGTGGTTGCCGATGAGCCAGAGGTCGCGCGACCAGTGGATGAGGTCGTCGTAGGCCGAGAGGTCGTTGGCCCAGAGGAAACTCTCGCCGCGCAGTTCAATGGCGTTGGGGATGAAGTTGAAGAGGGCAATCCAGATGGGCATCTGTATGAGCATGGGCAGGCAGCCGCCCATAGGCGACACACCGTACTGCGAATACAGGGCCATCATCTCCTGCTGCTTCTTCATGGCGTCCTCCTGCTTGGGGTACTTGGCGTTGAGTTTGTCGATTTCGGGCTTTAGGACGCGCATGCGGGCCGAGGCCAGGTAACTCTTCTTCGTGGCGGGGTAGACGAGGGCCTTGACGATGAGCGTCAGCAGCAGGAGCACGATGCCCATGTTCAGGCCGAAGCCCGTGAGCCAGTCGAAGAGGTAGAGGATGAAGAAGCGGTTGATCCACTTCACGACGGGCCAGCCGAAGTAGACGAGGTTCTGCAGGTCCAGGTCTTTGTCCGAGAGGGAGAGTTTGTTGGTGGCCTTCAGCGTGTGGAAGTCGTTGGGACCCAGGTAGAACTGCAGTTCCGTGGGTTGCTTGCCCGAGGGGTCGAACTGGGTCTGCATCTGCGCCGCGTACTGCTTCAGGTAGCCGCTGTCCTTCTCCTGCGGCGTGCTGGTGAGGGTGACGTTGCGGAAGTCCTGGTGGCCGATGATGATGACCGAGAAGAACTGGTCCTTGAAGTCAATCCAGTCGAGCGTCTGCTCCACCTCCTTCGTCACGTCCTTCATCTCGTTCAGTTTCTTCGTGCCCTTGTCCTTTATCTTATAGGTCAGTGCGGCGTAGCGGTTCTCGAAACTTACGCCCTTCTCCTGCTGCCGGGCGCGGTTGGTCCAGACGAGGTCGAGCGTCTTCATGGACGGGGCAAAGAGACTCCCGAGTCCCTGGCTCTCGACCGTGCAGTCGAGCATGTACGACTCCGGTCTCAGCCGGTAGCGGATGCGCAGTTCCCCGTCGCCGATGGCGGCCGTCAGCGTCACGCTGCTGTCCGTCTGCTCCGTGGGTTGGAAATAGATTTCATCGCTCTGGATGTTCTCGCTCTTGCCCTCCAGGGCGTAGGCCAGGTGGCTGTCTTCCTTGCTCAGCAGCACCACTTCCTGCTGTTGCTGGTCCTTGTACTCCTTCAGCGTGGCGCTTTCCACCACGCCGCCCAGTGTCGATATGCCCACCCGCAGGAGCGGGTTCTGCAGCGTGATGGTCTGCCGGGTGCCCTGCCGTGCGGCGAAGAGTGCCGACGTGCTGTCGGTCAGCGCCTTGTCCTTTGCCGTCTGCTCGGCCTCCACGATTTGCTTGTCCAGTTCGGCCTGCATCCTGGCCTTCTCCACCTGTGCTATGCTGTCCTGGCGTGCCATTTCGGCCAGTTGTTCGGCGCTGGGGCGGCTCCACCACGAGAATGCAATCAGCACGATGGCGATGAGTACGAATCCTGTAATTGTGTTTTTATCCATATCTTTTAGTCAAATTTTTTTAGGTCTGTTCGCATTTAAGCCACAAAGATAAGCAATTATTTGCAAATTATTCGTATCTTTGCACAAAATTGTGTGAAAGATATGAAGAAATATTTATGGATGCTGGTTTGCGTGGCGCTCTCCCCCTGCCACGCACAGGAGACCGGAACGGACAGTGCGTCAGCACGATATGCCGACGTCGTGGACAGATATGAACAGGAATTGGGTAAACTCGTTCAGCAGCGCGAGGACTCGAACGAAGAGTTCCAGAAGAACCCCGAGCAGACCAAACTGAACCCCTACTTCTACCGTCTGCTGACGCCGGCCGTGTACTATGGCCGCTCGACGCATCAGATGATGGGTCTCAATTGGGCGGATACGACCGACGAACTCTATCAGCAGTCGCCCATACTGAACGTGACGGAGGCCACCGACTACGTGCTAGCCAGCCTCTATGCCCGCCAGCCCAACCTGGTGAGTTGGACGGAGACGATGCTGAAGTCGCAGACCGCCATACGCCAGGACGTGAAGGCAAAGGTGAAGGTGGTGGAGCCGAAACTGTCGGACAAGGCCGTCACGGTGGACCTGGGTTCCGACGTTCCCGACAACGTGGCCATCGTGGCCAAGAAGCCCAACTTCTGGAAACTGCGCGGAAGCACGTCGCTGCAGTTCACCCAGTCGTACTTCTCCGACAACTGGTATCAGGGCGGCGAGAAGAACTATTCCGGCCTCGGAATGGTGACCCTGGAGGCCAACTACGACAACAAGCAGAAGGTGCAGTGGGACAACAAACTGGAGTTGCAACTGGGCTTCCAGACGGCGCAGAGCGACACGTGCCACACCTTCCGCGTCACGAACAACCTCCTGCGTCTGACCTCGAAAATCGGTTACAAGGCCGCCAAGAACTGGTTCTACACGGCTCAGGCAATGGCCTACACCCAGTTGTACCCCAACTACGAGAAGAACTCGAACAGGGTGATAGCCGACTTCACTTCGCCCTTCTACTTCAACCTCTCCGTCGGTATCGACTACAAACTGAAGAAGGAGAAGTACGAACTCTCCGTCTACCTCTCTCCCGTGGCCTACAACATGTGCTGGGTGGACCGCTACAAGTATGACATCCGCCCGCGCTACGGTATGGAGCAGCACGACGACGGCACCTACAAGGCCACGTATCACAAGTACGGTCCCAGCGTGACGGTGAACTCCCGGGTGCGCATCATGAAGAATGTGAACTGGACGAGCCGCTTCTACGTCTTCGGCAACATCTTCGACAACAAACAGGACATGTACGTCAACATCGAATGGGAGAACACGCTCGACTTCACCATCAACAAGTACCTGTCGGCCAAGTTCTTCTTCTACCCCAAGTTCGACAACAGCAGCGAAAAGTACAAGAAGGGCCGCCACTACTTCATGCTGAAGGAATGGCTGAGCCTGGGCCTGAACTACACGTTCTGATTACACGCCCCCCTCTCTCTTACTCCTGCCCCCGGTTGATGGCCTCGATGTAGTCGAGCACGGCATCGCGGCCTTCCCCCGTCTCGGCACTGGTCACGAAGTGGGTGGGCAGTTCCTCCCACTGCTCCTCTAATTTAGTAAGGAACGCGCGCACGTTCATCAGCGTCTTCCCGTGGCTCTGCTTGTCGGCCTTGGTGAACACGATGCTGAAGGGGATGCCGTTCTCGCCCAGCCATTCGATGAACTCCAGGTCGATGCGCTGCGGCTCGTGGCGGCTGTCGATGAGCACGAACAGGTTGGCCATCTGCTGGCGCATCAGCACGTAGCGGTGTATCATCTCCACCAGTTTGTCCTGCTCCCGCTTGCTCCGCTTGGCATAGCCGTAGCCGGGCAGGTCCACGATGTACCACTCGCCGTTAATGTTAAAATGGTTGATGAGCATCGTCTTTCCGGGCATCGACGACGTCTTGGCCAGCCCCTTCCGGTTGGTGAGCATGTTGATGAGGCTCGACTTGCCGACGTTGCTCCTGCCGATGAAGGCGTACTCGAACTCCCGCGTCTGCGGACACTGGCCGACGTCGGCACTGCTGACGACAAATTCTGCTTTCTTTATAATCATCTTCTTGCGTGTTTCTTGGTGCAAAGGTACGACTAAGTCGGCAAAATCACAAATATTGCCGCCGGAAATCGACTTGCCGGCCCCCGAAGCCCCCGGAGTTATGTTCATTTTTACGTAATTGTTCGTCTGAATCGATATTTTGCGGGAATACGCTATTGGACGTTAGAAAAGTTTTTCTACCTTTGCGTCATCATGAGACGAAAAACCAATGAAACAAAGGAGGTTAGGGAACTTGTCCTGACGGCAGAATGCGACCTGAATCCTCTGATTGACTTTACAGATGGAGGCGACTTCGCAGTTTCTAACCACATCGCCGACATCGTTGGTGCCGACATTGTCCGTTCGCAGATGAATGTCGTCGTCTTGTGCGCAAAAGGCATCCTGCATGCGGGCGTCAACGGCCAGGAGGTCGTGCTGAAGGCCAACGAGATTCTGGTCTGCCCCTCCCGCACGCTCCTGAGCATGAACTATGCCAGCGACGACGCCGAGGTGAAGGTCGCGGCCCTCTCCGACAGACTTGTCTACAACATGCTGGGCGACAAGTTGGACGTCTGGATAAAGGGCGTCTACGTCAACAACATCACCCGGATTGCGCTCACCGATGCCGAGTGCCACCGCCTGGCCCTCTACATCCAACTCAGCCGCTCGATTATCGACGGCGCCGACATCCCCTTCCGTTCCGAACTGGTCCGCACGCAACTCGAGGCCATGATGTTCGAACTGATTGGCCACCTCTCGCTGCAGCCCGGCGTGCAGGCCGTGAAGGCGTCCTACTCGAAGGTCCTGTTCTACAAGTTCCTGAAGTCGCTCTCCTCGGCCACCGTGAAGCGCAAGTCCGTGAAGGCCTATGCCGACGAACTGGCCATCACGCCCAAGTACCTCTCCTTCATCTGCGACAAGTACAGCGGCTGCACGGCCCTGGAGTGGATAGACAAGTTCGTGATGGAGGACGCCCGCTACTACCTGAAGACGTCCGACATGTCCATCAAGGAGATAGCCACCCTGCTGGGCTTCCCCAACAACTCGTTCTTCGGCCGCTACGTCGTGCGCCACGTGGGCATGTCTCCCATTGCCTACCGCCGCAGCCTTAACGGATAGCCGCCCATCGCGTCGCATCCTTCCGCCCATCGCGACGCATCCTTCCGCCCGTCGCGTTGCGTCCTTTCGCCCGTCGCGTCCTTTTCCATTTTCTCATTTTTCATGCAACAGCGTTACAGTGTTACAGTGTTACAGTGTTACAG
>JAFSXQ010000065.1 GCA_017444005.1 Bacteroidaceae bacterium
TATCATGGAGAAGAGCGGCCACACGCGCGGCTCGACCGTTGACCTGACGCTCTTCGACATGGCCACGGAGAAGGAACTCGACATGGGCGGCACCTTCGACTGGTTCGGTCCTGAGAGTCACCCCGACTTCTGCGGTAATCCCGAGACGGGAGAATATACGGGTGATAATAGCAAGAGTCCTGCCGAACCGAAGCGCAGCATTACAGAACAGCAGTTCAAGAATCGCATGATTCTCCGCCGCGCCATGCTCGCCCACGGCTTCAAACCCCTCGACACCGAGTGGTGGCACTTCACCCTGAAGGACGAGCCATTCCCCGATACTTACTTCACTTTCCCCGTCCGGCAATTGAACAAGTAAAAAAGCCCCTCACAAAGGCATTGTAGGTATGTCAATTTGGTACAAAAGCCAAATTGACATACCTTATTTATTACGCGTATGTGAGAATTTTCTTATCTTTGCCATGAATTGTGTAACCGACGGAGGGGGCGCACCCTTCCCATTTGTACTAAAGATGAGACGTGCATATTATCTATTGCTAAGTATCTTGCCCCTTTCGGCCCTGTCTGCGGATTTGGAAATCGCCACGGCCGAGGCGTTCCGCACGTTTGCGGTAAGTGTAAACAGCGGCGCCGACTATTCGGGGAAGACCATTGTGCTGACGGCCGACATTGACCTCGGAGGCGACTTCGACGACACCAGAACCTATTGGACACCCATCGGAACGACCGACCGACCCTTCCAGGGAACTTTCGACGGGCAGGGCCATTGGGTGGACAACCTGATAGTGGACGCCAGCGGAGAGGCGACGGGCGACGTGGCCGGCCTCTTCGGCTGTATCGGCGCGGGAGGCCTTGTCCAGCGCGTCGGTGTACGTAGCGGGAACATCCACATCAGTGCGAAGAGCAGCGCCGATGGCAACTGCTACCTGGGCGGCATTGCAGGACTGAACAGCGGCGCCATCCGGCAGTGTGCCAACTACGCCACGGTCGTGGGCAACTGGACGATGGCTCACCTGGGCGGCATCGCAGGGGCCAACGGGAACATCGGAGGCGGAGCGACGTCGGGCACCATCTCAGATTGCTACAACCGGGGGACCATCTTCACGAATGTGGCAACCGGCAACTGCGTCGGCGGCATCGTGGGCGACAACGACGGCGCGGTGCAGTGCGTCTATGCCTGCTCCGCCATCACCAGTAGCGCCAACTACGTGGGCGACATCTGCGGCGTGGACAACGGGACTGTCGCGAACGCCTATTCCACTGGCGACCTGTTAGGTAGTGCGCTGGACGGTCGGTTGAACACCGTCGGCGACTATAGCCGATGGACGTTCGCCGCCGGCGTACTGCCCCTGCTGACAGGCTTCGCCGTTCCCTTTACAACGCTCCCCCTGGAGGACAATGCCGACAACACAACGACACTAACCGACCACTTCAGCCAGACGCGCGACGTGAAACTCAATGGGCGCACGCTCTACCGCGACGCATCGTGGAACACGCTCACGCTGCCCTTCGACCTTCCGACGCTGCGAGGTACGCCACTGGCCACGGCCACGGTGATGAGGCTGTATGGTGCGACGTTTTCCGCTGGGACACTCACATTGAATTTCACCCCTGCCACCGCCATCGCGGCTGGCCAGCCCTATCTCGTGCGGTGGGAAGAGGCTGGGAGCGACATCGCCAGCCCCACGTTCACGGCGGTCGCGCTGGCCTCCAGTGCCGCGCCGTCGGCTGTCGAATTTCCGACCGTCACCTTCCGGGGCACCTATTCCCCCGTGGTACTCTCGTCTGGCGATGGTCACAAACTCTTCCTCGGTGCCGACAACTATCTGTACTATCCCGCCTCGGACGTCACGGTGGGGGCCTTCCGTGCCTACTTCGAACTTGCAAGTGACCAGTCTGGGGTGCGCAACTTCGTGCTGAACTTCGAGGAGGAAGAGACGGACGGAATGGAACCGCTGCCGGATGTTGAGTGCCGAATGGGAAGTGACGATTGGTACGACCTCGGCGGTCGGCGCATACAGGGCCGCCCGGCCAGGAGGGGGGTGTATGTAAACAAAGGCAGACGCATCGTAATCAAATAAGGAGGAAAAGCGATGAAGGACACGATAACAAACAAAAATACATAACTGGACATGAAAACCGACAGGATTAGAAGGCAGATGCTGGCAGTCGTGCTGCTGGCAACGTTATGGCCACAGGCGGTGCGAGCCGAAGAGAAGTACAACCGCGACGCCAGCCACTACGGCGTGCGGCTGGAGGGGACGAACAAACTCCGCTTCACCATCCCCACGTACGAGAAACGAAACTACGACTGCTGGGACACGGAGGTGCACGTCTACATCACCCCGACGGGCGGAGCCAAGGAGACGGTGCTCTACCTGGAGTCGGATAAGGACATCGCGGGCAGCAACTACGCCCCGAACGTGACGGGCTGGAAGGGCGTGGAGGGCACCATGGTGCACGAGCGCGACCGTGGCTACAGCAACTACACCATCACGGGCATCAACCAGACGCAGACGTGGGCCGTACCCTGCGTCTCGGGGCAGGAATACACGCGCATGAACGTCGTCTGGACCGTGCCCGCGAAGTACCGGGGCAAGGATGTCACCATCTCGTGGCTGGTGAAGACCGACGGCAACCTGCTCGACAAGGTCACCGTCGACGTCTCGGCCACCACCCTGCGCATCCCCTCTGCCGAGGAGGAGCACGTGCCCATGGTCATGGACCCCATCCTCGCCTACGATGCGGCGCATGCCGGGCAGCAGATGATCATGTATGTGCTCAGCGCCAGCAACATCCAGAGTGTCCGTGCCCATTACAATGATGTCAATGGCGATGCCGTGCTGGGCAAGGTCGTCGACCTGGGCACCGCCTCGTCGGGCTACGTCTATCTGCCCGCCGACCACCGCATTCAGTCGTTCTACATAGAGGCGAACTACCGGAACAACGAGGACGACCCCGTCACCACACAGTCGACGCCCGTCGACCTGCCCCTGCTGCATACGGCACACGCGCTGACCAGCGAGGTGGGCGCGGACGGCTCCGTCCGCCTCACCTGGAGCATACCCTGGACGCGATGGGCCGAGATTGCGCCCAACGACATGTGGGAGGTGCAGCGCAACACCAGCGGCAACGGTTCGCCCTCCGACCCCAACTGGCGCAACATCGGTCAGCCCGAGTACGACCAGCGGACGCTCACCTATACCTTCACCGACGGGACCCTGCTCCAGAACTACGAGGGCAAGTCCGTCTATTACCGTGTGCGACGCATGAACACGGCCACCTGGAACTGGCAGGAGGGCAGCGGATATGCCCTCACCCATCTGCCGCCCGTGCTCCGGTTGCCCACCGTCACTACGGCCACCTCCGGGCGCAGCAAGACATGGACCGAGACGTCGCACCCCGTCACGCTTAACTTTGCCATCGGCGGTTCCGAGAAGGATAGTGAGGGGCGCATGATACTGCGCTCGGCAGCGGACTGGAAGAAGTTTGCCGAACTGGTGAACGGCGGGCAGACCGGCACCAATGCCATCATGGCCGCCGACATCGACCTGGGCGACGACTCGCTCGTGATGGCCGGTACGAGCGCCCATCCCTACGCCGGAACCTTCGACGGCAACGGACACACGCTCACCTTCAACCCCAAGGACACCCTGAACGAGCAATACTACGCCCCCTTCCGCTATGTAGGGAGCACCACCATCCGCAAACTGCACACGCAGGGCCACCTCGTCAGCCACCAGAAGTTCACTGCCGGACTGATAGGCCGGATAAACGATAAAGGCAACGTCACCATCGAGTCGTGCCGCTCGTCGGTCAGAGTGTGCAGCACCCTCAATGGCGATGGCACCAATGGCGGTTTCGTGGCCCACGGACAGACTAATTCCGTCATCAACATGCACGACTGCCTGTTCGACGGCAGTTTCGAGGGCGAAAACTGCTACAACAATGGCGGCCTGGTGGGCTGGAGCGATGCTACGGTCAAGATGGAACGATGCCTCTTTGCCCCACGCGAACTGTCCACCGCGATGGACAGCGGCA
>JAFSXQ010000066.1 GCA_017444005.1 Bacteroidaceae bacterium
CCCACGACTACAACGAAGTCAAAACGTTCATAGAGACTCTATACATTTCCAACAGATTAAAACTTCCTCTGAAAGGAATCCTGCTTATTGGGTACTAAAGACGAGACTGAACTATACAATATTACGGTTCAGCCATGTGATTAACTAAAAATCATGGAGATGCTGTTTGATGTATATGAAGTAGGTTATACAAGTTATTCAAAAACATCTATTATAACTCACGCAGAGGAATCATAATATTGTTTAAGTAGCAAGAGATATACGCAGAATGAAGTTCATCGTCATTGGTATAACTGACAATCCGCTGCCGTGGTTTCCACCTGAGGTCATGGAGATTATCCGGCAGGGACAAGTATTCTCGGGCGGACGGCGGCACCACGAGATAGTGGCCCCGCTGTTGCCTCCCGATGCCCAGTGGATAGACATCACCGTGCCCCTCGACAAGGTTTTCGAACAGTATCGCAAGCCCTCCCCCTCACGGGGGGAGCGGGAAGAGGGGCTTTGTATCTTCGCATCGGGCGACCCGCTTTTCTTCGGCTTTGCCAATACGCTTCGCCGCGAATTTCCCGACGCCGAAATGCAGGTCTACCCTGCCCCAAATTCCCTGCAAATGCTGGCCCACCGGTTGCTGATGCCCTACCACGACATGCGCATCGTGTCCCTGACGGGCCGCCCATGGCCGGAGTTCGACCGGGCCCTGATAGAGCGCGCGCCGAAGATTGGCGTCCTCACGGACCGGGAGCACACGCCATCGGCCATCGCCCGGCGGATGCTGGAGTACGGATATACTCAATATAAGATGTACGTGGGCGAGCACCTCGGGAACCCCTCAAAGGAACAGGTGACCTCCCTCTCCCTCGAAGAAGCCACCCAACAAGACTTCTCGCACCCCAACTGTCTCATTTTAGACACGAATTATCACGAATTAAACACGAATTATCCACAAATAAATATTAATGACAATTCATGTTCAATTCATGGTAATTCGTGTTTGAAAAAGGGGACTTTCGGCATACCTGACCAAGCATTTACGTTATTGGACGGTCGCGAGAAGATGATAACGAAGATGCCCATTCGCCTCTTGACACTCCAGGCCCTCGACCTCCCCCGGCGGCACGTGCTCTGGGACATCGGTTTCTGCACGGGCAGCGTCTCCATTGAGGCCCGCCTGCAGTTCCCACACCTGCGTATCGAGGCCTTCGAGGTGAGGCCCGAGTGCGAGGCAATCATCCACGAGAACATGCGGCGGCACGGGGCGCCTGGCATCGGGGTGCACATCGGCGATTTCCTTGAAACTCCCCTTCCCTTGGGGGAGGGGTTGGGGGAGAGGCTCCCCGACGCCGTCTTCATCGGGGGGCACGGTGGAAGGCTGAAAGAGATTCTGGCCAAGGTGCTCCGGTACCTGGCCCCCGGCGGCGTCATCGTGATGAACAGCGTCAAGGCACCGCTCGTCAAGACCGACAGCCACCGCCTCTGGGACGAGGCCTGCCGGGAACTGGGCCTCCAGCAGGAACCGCCCCTACACATCCAACTGGACGACCATCACCCCATAACCATACTGAAAGCCATCTATAATCCATAATTCACAATACTCCATGATAGCCATCATTCCGGTAAACGAGACCGGCAAGAACATTGCCTACACCCTCCAGTGCGAGTACAACGCCAAAATCATCCAGCGCACCGACGTAGCCCGGCGCTGGAAGGACTTCGACGCCTTCGTCTTCATCGGCGCCATGGGCATCTGCGTGCGCACCATTGCCCCCTGCATCAAGGACAAGCACTCGGACCCCGCCGTCGTGTGTGTCGACAGCCTGGGACTGAACGCCATCTCCGTGCTTTCCGGGCACGTCGGCGGAGCCAACCGGCTGGCGGAGGACATTGCCGCCCTGCTGGGTGCCCGCAGTGTCGTCACCACGCAAAGCGACAACGCCGGTCTCTGGGCCCTGGACACCTTCGAACAGCGCTTCGACTGGCCCATCGCCAGCGAGGACGACATGAACGAGTGCATCTTCGCCTTCGTCAACCGCCAGCCCACGGCCCTGCTGCTGGAGGCCCGCGACGAGGGCACGGACTACCTGGAGAAGACGCAGCCTAGCCATGTGACCCTCATCCGCGACATCAGCGAGGCCACCCCTGAGAAGTACAAACTGCTCATCATCGTCTCGCCCTACAAGCAGCGGTCGGCCCCCCGTGGCACGCTCGAACTGCATTTCGTGCCCATGATTGGCACCATCGGCTTCGGTCTCGCCCACCATCCAGAGGACTACAAACAGATTTACGACGAAATAGACGAAGCCTTTGCCCAGCGGGGCATACTGCCCTGCTCCCACCGCTATTGCACCATCGACGTGAAGCGGGACGAGGAGTTCTGCGCCATGCTCGAGGACGAATACGGCGAAGAGGTGGTCTACTTTACCGCCGAGGAACTGGCTCAAGTGGAGGTGCCCAACCCAAGTCCGACCGTCCAGAAGCACGTCGGCACGCCCAGTGTCTGCGAGGCCGCGGCCATCTTGGGTTCCAATGGCGGCAAACTGATTATCCCGAAGGTGAATGGCAAGAACTGGACGGCGGCGCTGGCCATTGCCCCCGAGCACCTAAGAGGGGCAAGGGGTCACATCGAAATCGTCGGTGCAGGTCCGGGCGACCCCGACCTCATCAGCGTGCACGGCCGCCGCTTCCTGGAGCAGGCCGACCTCATCCTCTACGCCGGAAGCCTCGTGCCGAAGGCCCTGACGGAGTGCCACAAACCTGGTGCCGTGGTGCGCTCGTCGGCCGACATGAACCTCGAAGAGCAGTGCCAACTGATGCACGAACATTACAAAAAGGGGCACCTCATCGTACGCCTGCACACCGGCGACCCCTGCATCTTCGGTGCCATTCAGGAGCAGATGGCCTACTTCGACCAGCACGGGATGTCGTACCACATCACGCCCGGCATCTCCTCCTTCCTGGCCGCAGCCGCCGAACTCCGTTCGCAATTCACCATCCCCGAACGCACACAGACCATCATCCTCACCCGCGGCGAGGGGCGCACGCCCATGCCGGAGAAGGAGCAACTGCACCTGCTGGCCCGCAGCCAGTCGACGATGTGCATCTTCCTCTCCGCCGCCATCGTGGACGACGTGCAGCGCGAACTCCTCATGGAGTACCCCGAAGACACCCCCGTGGCCGCCTGCTACCACCTCACCTGGCCCGACCAGAAGATCTACCGCGGCCAGTTGAAAGACCTGGCCCGCATCGTGCACGACAACCACCTCACCCTCACCACCATGCTCGTCGTGGGCGAGGCCATCGACAACCGGCAGGGACTGTCGGAATTGTACAACAAAGCGTTCACCCACCTCTTCCGCAAGGGGCAACCCTAAACTTTCAACTCTCAACTTTCAACTCTCAACTTTATATGGTTCTGGTATTCGGAGGAACAACGGAGGGGCGACAAGCCATCGCGGCCCTGGAGGAGGCCGGGAGCACGTACTACTACTCGACGAAAACGGGCGAGCAGGAGGTCGTGTTGCACCACGGCGTGCGCACCGACGGGGCCCTGGACGGCGAGGCGATGTTGCACTTCTGTCAGGAACACGGCATACGTCTCATCGCGGATGCAGCCCATCCGTTTGCCCAGGTGTTGCACCAGACGATAGCCTCCGTTGCCCAGACGCTGGACATTCCCGTCGTCCGCTTCGAGCGCATCTATCCGCCGCGCGACCCCGACATCACATGGATTGACGACTACCGGGAGGTGCCGACGAACGTGTCGACGCTACTGGCAACGACGGGTGTGCAGAGCATCAGCCGGTTGCAGTGGCTGGAGGAACGTGGCGTGAGAATCATTTACCGCATTCTGAACAGGGAGTCGTCAATCGCGCTGGCCAGAAAGCAAGGAGCCCGGGACGAACAACTTTGCTACTACGAAGACCCGGCCGACATGCCCCCGGGGGCCGATGCCCTGCTCCTCAAAGAGTCCGGCCTCACGGGCGGATTCGTGGAGAAGGTGGAGGAGGCACGCCGACGGGGCATGCGCATCATCGCCCTGCGGCGGCCGGCTTTGGCAGATGTAAAATGTAAGATGTCAATTGTCAATGGTCCGTATGGACTGCGGAGGGTCGTGGAGCGACTGCTGCCGGAATTCTTCCCACTGAAGAGCGGACTGACCACTGGCACCTGTGCTACGGCTGCGGCCGTGGCTGCGACGATGAAACTGACGAAAGGCGAAATGCCCAAGGAGGTACCCGTCCACCTGCCGAATGGCGAGACCATCCGTGTGCCCGTCGGTTATGCCGACGGATATGCCTACTGCATCAAGGAGGCCGGTGACGACCCCGACGTGACCGACGGCATCGAGATAAGGGCCTACCCCCGACCCATCCCCAAGGGAGGGGAGGGCATAGTGATTGAGGGGGGCGAGGGCATCGGCCGTTTCACCCTACCCGGCTTCGACTTCCCGCCCGGCGAGGCGGCCATCAACCGCGTGCCGCGCGAGATGATTCGCGAGAACATTAAGTCGCTCTGCAACCAACTTTCAATTTTCAATTTTCAATTACCCTCTCCGTCCCAAACGGTGCTGAAATAGCGAAGCGCACCTTCAACCCACGCCTCGGCATCGAGGGGGGCATCTCGATCATCGGCGTCAGCGGCATCGTCATGCCCTACTCCGAGGAGGCCTTCATCCAGAGCATCCGCAAGTGCATGGAGGTGGCCCGGGCCAGCGGTTCGGAGCGCATCGTCATCGGCAGTGGCATGAAGAGCGAGCAACAACTGCGCCGCCTCTATCCCACCCTGCCCCATCAGGCCTTCGTGGAATATGGCAACTACATCGGCGAGACACTGAAAATGGCCCACGAACTCGGCATCACGCGCGTCACCCTGGGCATCATGATAGGCAAGGCTGTGAAACTCGCCCAGGGCCACCTCGACACCCACAGTCGCCGCGTCGTGATGGATAAAACCTTCATTGCCCAACTCCTCCGCGAGGCCCATTGTCCGTCCGAAGCCATCGCCCGGGTCGACAACATCACCGTCGCCCGCGAACTCTGGGACCTCCTCTCCCCCTCCGAGGCCCAGCGCTTCAGCAACGTCGTCGTCCACCATTGCTACGAGCACTGCAAGCCCCTGCTCCCCGACGGCGAACTCACTATCCTCTTATTGAGAAATGAGTAAAAGTCTCCCCTTGACCAATCCATGAAATCAATGATTTTTCACCACCGAAGCAAAAAAGGCAGTAAAATATTTGGACGTATGGTGGCGAATCCTTAACTTTGCCATTGGTATCGGGGAGCAATCGGCCCCAGCCGTTTGCCAAGTTCAGTGGAGCAAGACATCCCGAACCGAACATGATGCATTAGCTTATTATTTCGCACTTAACCGAAGTGACCTAGGAAATCA
>JAFSXQ010000067.1 GCA_017444005.1 Bacteroidaceae bacterium
ATTGAAAATTGAAAATTAAACAAGGAGGCATAAAAAAAGAGCCGCAGACGAATCCGCGGCTCCTTTCCTATTCAGTTTGAAGTTGTGTTCTGTGGAACTTTCAATTTTCAACTTTCAACTTTCAACTTAGAACACGACCTTCTTGCCGTTCACGATGTAGATGCCCTTCAGGGCCTTCTCTACGCGGCGACCGCTGAGGTCGTAGATGGCGCCGTTCGACGATTTGCCGTTTACGATTTGGTCGACGCCACTGCCATTACCATTTACGGAAATGAGTTTACCGCTTACGAGTTCGGGGGTGACAACTTCGTCCTTCACATACTTCTGCAGAAGGCCCTGGAATACCACTTCGTCGCCCTCCTTGATGGCGGCAATGGTCTCTTCGGTGAAGTTCTCGCCATCGAAACTCTTGCCACGGAAGACGGTCAGCGTGGCCGTGCCGCCCTTTTCGTCGGCAATGGTCAGGTTCACGTTACCGTAGAGCGTGCCGTCGGCCTTGCGCTGGAAGTCGGGAGTGCCGACCACGAAGCCCTTGACAGTGTATTCATCCGATGTCTTGGCACCAGCCTCCAGAGCCTCGATGACCTCCAGAGCCTTTGCTACGGATACGGTCTGTACCTCGGGAGTGGGAGGCTCGGGATTCTCTTCATCGGTGGTCTTGCCGTTGAGCGAGTAGATGTAGTTGTTGGCATCAATCTCGTAGGTGGTCTTGTACAGCGTCAGTTTGCCGAAGACAACCACCTCGTCGCCCACCTTAATCTGGTCGTTGGCGGTGAAGGCCTTGCCTTCCAGATAGTAGCCGTTGTAGACCTGAATGCTATCGCCGCCCATCTGGTCGACAATCCAGTACTGGGCGCGCTCGTACTTCTCCACATCAATCGACTTGATGGCCTGGATGATGCCCTTCGTATAAACCTCCTTCGACATGTCGTACTGGTCCTTGTTGTTGATGATGTCGATGGCCTGTGCGATGGTGTATGCCTTATCGGGGGTGTTGGTGGGATCCTTCAAGGTAGGCCCTTCCTCGGCAGCCTTGGCGTTGGTCACCTTCACGTTCTTGATTTCCCACGTTGCGGCGAAGTCCTCGCTGCTGGTGTAGCGGAAGCCGAGTTGGATGGTCTTGCCAGCGTATGCCGAGAGGTCGATGTCGCCGCTGCTGACGAAGTTCCAGTTGGTGCCGTCGGAATAACTGGGGATGGTCAACTGGGCAGCCCAGTTGGTGGCACCATTCTCACGAACCCAGAGGGTCAACTGTGTAGAGGGGTCTTCGGCACCATAGCGCTGCACGTGCTCGAAGGTGAGCACGCTGTTCTCCTTCAATACGATGGCGGGCGAAACCAGGTAACTGTCGCTGACATACTTTGTGCTGTTGGCGTATGCCGTAGCCTTCATACCGTAGTTGCTGGTCTGCTGCCAGATGTAGGTGAGGTCCTCGGGCAGGACTACGTCCTCAAATTCCCAGTTGCCCTTGGCATCGGTCAGAGGAGCCTCGAAGTCGTCGCCCTGAGGAGTCGGAGTGGGAGTCACGCCCTCGCCGGAGAGTTCGTACTCTGCCACATTCTTGATACCGACTACGCTGAAGTACTTCGAAATGGTTCCGCTAACGAGCAGCACCTTGCCAAAGTTCCCTGGGTTGTCAATCAGGTTCAGATCCGTACGAGCCTGCGACTTGCTGGCCAACTGCAGGGGGACACACTTTGTGTAGTCACTTTCAGCCTGGGCATCGGCCAGCATCAGGTTCGATGCCACGGCACCTTCGGTACCGTTGACGAAGTTCTCCAACTTGTTGTTGGCAGAGCCCACGATGTAGGCCTGCACCCATGCGGCTTCATCGGTCAACGCATTGGCGTCCATAGCCTGAAGGTCGGCCACGGTGTAGGGATTACCCTTCGTGCCGTCACCAGCAAAGGCAACGCTTGCAGTCAGTACTGCAAAGAGAGTGAGTAAAAATTTTCTCATAAATTCGCTTTTTAGGATTAATAATGTTTGTTCATTTGCGTGCAAAGGTACAAATAAGTGAGCAGAATCGCAAGTTTTTACTTGCAGATTTTCGAGGTTATTCGTATCTTTGCGGCTGCAATGGAAGATTTCGACATCAGAGAACAGCGAAACCAGCGGGAGAAGGACTTCGAGAATGCCCTTCGTCCCCTGCGGTTCGAGGACTTCAGCGGACAGACGAAGGTGACAGATAACCTGCGCGTCTTCGTGGAGGCCGCCAAGTACCGCGGCGAGCCGCTCGACCACACCCTGCTGCACGGCCCCCCGGGACTGGGCAAGACGACGCTGTCGAACATCATCGCCAACGAACTGGGCGTGGGCTTCAAGGTAACCAGCGGCCCCGTGCTCGACAAACCCGGCGACCTGGCCGGACTGCTGACGTCGCTGGAACCGAACGACGTCCTGTTCATCGACGAGATTCACCGCCTGTCGCCCGTCGTGGAGGAATACCTCTATTCGGCGATGGAGGACTACCGCATCGACATCATGATCGACAAGGGGCCCTCGGCGCGGTCGATACAGATAGACCTGAACCCCTTCACACTGGTGGGCGCCACCACGCGCAGCGGCCTCCTGACGGCCCCCCTCCGAGCCCGCTTCGGCATCAACCTACATCTGGAGTACTACGACGCCGCGACGCTGAAGACCATCGTCGTGCGCTCGGCCAGCATCCTGGGCGTGCCCATCTCCTCGGAGGCCGCAGGCGAGATAGCCAGTCGCAGTCGAGGCACGCCACGCATCGCCAACGCCCTGCTGCGCCGCGTGCGCGACTTTGCACAGGTCAGGGGCAACGGCGAGATAGACTTGCGGATAGCCCGCATCGCCCTGGAGGCCCTGAACATCGACAAACACGGGCTGGACGAGATTGACAACAAGATACTCTTGACCATCATCGACAAGTTCAAGGGCGGGCCCGTGGGCATCAACACCATCGCCACGGCCATCGGCGAGGACGGCGGCACGGTGGAGGAGGTCTACGAACCGTTCCTCATCAAGGAGGGCTTCATCAAGCGCACGCCGCGCGGCCGCGAGGTGACGGAACTGGCCTACACCCACCTGGGACGCACAATAGGTACCCGACCAGGCGGCAACCCGCTGCAGGGCGACCTCTTCAGTTAAAGAAAGAAAATGAATATAAAAAGAATAAAAGAAATGGTTTTAATGAAAGAAATTAGAAAGAATTAGAATAATTTATCCCAGAAATTTCAAGAAATAATTATGCTAATTTCTGGATATAATTATGCCAATTATGGTAATTTCTTTCTAAAATATATAAGGATGATTAACTTTGAAATTATACTTCGATGAATTTTGTAGAAGAACTGAAATGGAGGGGCATGATACACACCATGATGCCCGGAACAGAAGAGATGTTAAGTAAGGGTATGCAGACCGCCTACGTGGGCATCGACCCCACGGCCGACAGTCTGCACATCGGTCACCTGTGCGGCGTGATGATGCTGCGCCACTTCCAGCGCTGCGGCCACAAGCCCATCGCCCTACTGGGCGGTGCCACGGGCATGATTGGCGACCCCAGCGGCAAGAGCCAGGAGCGCAACCTGCTCAGCGAGGACACTCTGCGCCACAATCAGGCCTGCATACGTGAACAACTGAAGCTCTTCCTCGACTTCGAGTCCGACGCGCCCAAC
>JAFSXQ010000008.1 GCA_017444005.1 Bacteroidaceae bacterium
AAGTACCAAATGTAGGATGCGTCAGACACGTAGCAGGCATTGCCGCTGCCGTCTAGGCCCCATAAGGTAGAGGCTCCCCATGATATTTTGTTGGTGTTGGTGGCACGAATGGCGTATGCTCCTGCAGTCTCATTATAATAAAGTAACTGACGGTCGTATGCTGATCCAGTACGGTGTGTCGCATCATATCCAATCAGACTGGTGCCGGCATTAAATCCAGTTCCGTTCTCGCTTCCCCCTTCAGGATTGGTGAATGCCCATTTGTTGTCGTAAAGAATCTTCCATCCAATTTCCTGTTCCTTGCTGTTGCCGTCCGTAGATTGAGTGATGCTAAATATCGTTGCATCGCTGGCGGTAGTTGTCGTAGTTCCTAAATAGACTTTATAACTGTCACTTCCAACTTGGGATGACGATGAAGCTCGCAGATACCTCTTTGTGCTACCATCGAGAGCATAGATACGGTAAGACCCGTTTATGATGCTTGTAATGGCACTATTGTATTCAGAAGTTGGGAGAGACACGTTGATGGTCATGGTCTTCTCACTTGAGTCGAAGGCAACGATTGAAGCCGAACTGCCATCATTTGCAGTAACGGCCAGGCTTTCTTTCTCTGTAATGCTTGCATCTATGTAGGCATAACCATCGGTTACGATAGACTTATGGTTGTTGCCGCTGATAGTTACATCTGTAGCATTGTTTCCCAGGATGGTGATGGAATACTTGGCCAACTCGTAGATGTATGCGTCATTGTCGCTCATGTCTATTGAAGAAGACCACACAGCCATACCTGGATAATGGAAGTTAAGATACTTGTATGTTTCCGTTGAACCCGAAGAAGAGATAAGCCAATAGTCAGTACCGCTGACAGTATGCTTTTCAAACGTCAAGTCAGTCTTGTCATCACTCGATACAGAAATGGAAGTTTGTGCATGGTTGGCGTTTGCCGTCAGTTTTATGTACTTTGACGAAGAGACATTCTTCAGGTAGTATCCGTTTGTAGCATTCTCCAGTTCCCATACGTCTCCATTAGCAGCAACGGCAGCAGCGCTTGTGTATGCACTAGCCAAATTATCGCTATTAGTGACATACATGTATGAGGAACCCGTACCCGTATTAGCACCTTTGAGCCAATAATATTTTCCAGTGGCAACAGATGTAACATTGGTCTGTGCCCACGCAGAACTTGCCCCCCCCACTATGGTAAGGAGCATTAGGAGTAGAAATTTTTTCATTCTCATTGTAGTAGTTTGTTTAGTTAGTTTTTCGATTTCTGGTGCAAAGTTAGGTCTTGTTAGGTGATGCTGCAAACTTTGCGAGGTGTGCCTTAGACGTGCCAAGTGCGACGTATGAAATGCCCTGTAACATGCTTTTATTTAGCGCATTGTGGCGTGGTGAACTTTGGTTCGTTTGACTTGGCCGAACCGTTCGGTTTTCTTGGCTCTTCGCAAAAAAGTTCGCAAAAGGCTTGCTTGTGTGTGCTGTTTTCCTTACTTTTGTAGCGGATAAGACCACATCGTACCATGAAACGACTCCTTTTACATCTTATTATAGGCATGTATGCATGTACGTGTGCGGCGATTCCCGTTGACAGGGACGCCCTACGCAACATCAGCATCGACCAGGGGCTGACGGGCGATTGCGTGTATTGCCTGCTAAAGGACAGCCGCGGGCTGACCTGGGTGGGGACGAACAACGGCGTCAGCCTCTACGACGGGCGGCATGTGACCTCCATCCCCTGTCCGGCGCGCCGCAGCCAGAATCTGGTGCGCGACCTGGCAGAACTGCCCGACGGCAACATCGTGGCGGCCATGCGAGCCGGGCTCTATCAGGTGGATATGGAAACACTGGAGGCCCGGCGCGTGTGTCCCTCGCTGTCGGAAGTCCGTTCGCTGCTGCCGTTGGGCGACACCCTGCTGGTGGGCAGCGGCAACGGGTTGGCACTGGTGATGCCAGCCCGCGGGTGGCAGGCGGAAGCACTGACCCTGGGCAGCAGTCGCATGGCGCGTGACAACAACATCGTGGATGTCTGCAGCGACGGACAGGGTGGGGCATGGGCCATCAGTGCCTCGGCGCTCTATCGGCTCGACCGTCGCTTGCACGTGACCCCGATGAAGGCCGATTTCACTCCCGTGCGCGACGGGTTGCGCTGTATCTGTGCTGTGGGCGAACGCCTTTACATCGGTACCAGTTGGCAAGGCCTGCTCTGCTACAATGCCCATGACAAACAGTTGCGGGATGTGCCGGCGATTGCCAGTGGTGTCGTGGCCGACCTGCATGCCGATGCCGAGGGGCGCCTCTTCGTGGCACTGGACGGGGCGGGGGCAATGGTCCTCGACACCCGTTCGGACTCCATTCTCCATCGCTATGCTCACGATGACCAGCCGTCGGGCCTGCCCTCAAACAGTGTCTACACCTTCTGGCAGGATGCAAAGACGGGCGTGTCGTTCTTCGGCTTCTTCCGTCAGGGCATGGCGCACAGCCTGAATGTCAGCCCCATAGCGGAAGCCTATCGCCGGGGAACGCTCGACAGCGAACAACTGAGCGTGCGCAGTTTCTGTCGCCACGATGTGTGGACAGCCATCGGCACGCGCGAGGGCCTATGGCTGGTGAACGAACGAACCAATGCCTCGCGCTATTTCGACAGCGCGGCAATGGGCGGTTCCAATGTGCTCAGCATCGCCTGGTTTGCAGGACATTTCGTCGTGGCCACTTTCGATGGCGGACTTTGTTTCATCGCCCCTGAAACGGGACGGGTGCAGCGCCCCGATGAGGTCGTCCTGCGCAAGGGGAACTTCACGAAAGTCGGGGTGATCCCGGCCTCAAGGGGGACACGCCTAATGGCTATTTCGGACCGCATCATCATCCTGGACGAGCAGTTCCGCATCGTGTCCACCTTCGACAGTCGCAACTCCGAACTTACCGGCGGTGTGCTGACCGATTTCCTTTTCGACCGGACGGGTAAGGCCTGGCTTTCGTCGGTCAATGGGCTGGCGCTCTACGACCCGGCGAACGGTGTCGTGCAACGGACCGGATTCCCCGACGGGTTCTTTGACCGTGAACTGTCCATGAGCCTGTCGTTGGACCGGAACGGCGATGTGCTGGCCGTGAGTGAGAACAATCTCTATCGCAGCCGTCCCGACCTAACCTGGTGGGACAGCCTGGAAGTAGTCCACCGCCTGGACGTGGGCAGCGTCTCCTTCGTCGTGCCGCAGGGCGATGGCTACTGGCTGGGCACCGATCGTGGCCTGTTCCTGATGGACAGTCTCTTCGTGCGCTTCCGCCATTACGGGCTGGCCGAGGGGTTGGCCTCTCTCTTCTGCAACACCCGGAGTTGGCAAGTGGATGCTGATGGCTCCTTCTGGTTCAGTACGGACCACGGCCTGTATTGTCTGAAACCGACTGATGCAACGGGATGGTCGGAGGAACGCGCCGACGCTCCGCTGTATCTGGCTGAAATCAAGGTAGATGGACGCCCATTACCTCTTGCCGACTGTCTGCAAGCATCGGTGCGCCCCCTGTCCGTCGGGTGGAACTTCGGACAGGAACCTGTAGAAATAACGGCCCAGTCGCTCGACTATGCCGATGGGCGGGCCGCCTATCTGGAATGGTGTGTCGACGGCGGGCCGATGCAGGTTGCCACAGAACGACAGCCCATTCGCATCGCGGGGCTTCGGCTGGGACGCCACCGACTGCATGTCTACCGTCCCGGTGATGCTGAACCACAGACGTTTGCCCTCTCCGTCTGGCCCAACGGCGCCTTCTGGTTCGAAGTCGTGTTTGCCATCCTGCTTCTCGTCAGCATCCCTCTGTTGTTGCAATATCAGCGGCGGGTGGCACGCTTCCGCGCCCTGCGCCGCAAAAAGCGTGCTCTGGAAAAGGAACTCTATGCCCACGAGGCCGTCAGGCGGCATGTCCGGGAGGAAGAAGCCCGTCGGCGCGAAGCCGAGGAGGCCCGCAAGGCTGCCATGTATCAGCGCTCGCGTTCTTCACAGGAGGAGAACCGTCGGTTGCTTCGTGCCCTGCGTACGCTCATGGAGGTGGAACGTCCCTACCGGCAGGCCGACCTCCGTGTGGCCGACGTGGCCCGTTCGCTGGGCTCCACACCCAACAAGGTGTCGCAGATGCTCTCGCAATATGCCCAGGTTTCCTTCTACGACTTCATCAACGACTACCGCATCGAGGAGTTCAAACGCCGTGCTCTGGACGACCGCTATGCCCATCTCAGCACCCTGGCCATCGCCGAGACCTGCGGGTTCAAGAAGACCACCTTCTACGCCGCCTTTGCCAAGAAGGAGTCGTGCACGCCGGCTGAATGGCTGGCCCGGCAGGGCCGGAAACGCTGAAACGGATAGTCCGGCCAAGTTTTTCGAACTAAGTTCGGATTTGTTGTAATGTGCAGTATATTAGGCTGTAGTGGATGATATTCTCCGAACGGCTTCGACTGAACAGAACAGCGCTCCGATAATTTGTAGGCGTGCCCCGTGTTTTGTAACTTTGCCGTTGCAAACCGACTAACCTACGTGCTATGTCTATTATCATCCGAACACAAAACCATGCGGCCATTGCACAGGCCTTTGCAGACTATCGCCCCGAATTGCTGACGTATCTCACTTTTCGCACGGGCGATGCCGCCGATGCCGAAGACATCGTTCAGGACACCTTCCTCCAGTTGCTGGAGTACGAGCAGGTGATTCTGCCCACAACCTTCAAGCGCCTGCTGTTCCGCACGGCCCGCAACCTCTTCATCGACCGTGCCCGGCGTCGGCAGAAACGGAACGAGATATACAGTTACATCTACGACACCACTCCGCAGGGCATCGCGTCTACGGAACATGCGGTGGCCGTTCGTGAAATCACAACGCTGGAAGCACAGGCTCTCCAGGCAATGCCCCAGCAGCGTCAGCGTGTCTATCAGATGGTGCAGCACGAGAACTTGTCGGCAAAGGACGTGGCACGGATGCTGAACATCGACTATCGCACCGTCAGCACTCATCTCTACTTGGGTCGGCGCGACGTACGCATGATGCTCCGGGCTGCCGGTTTCTAATTATTCAACGATATCTTATGAAACGATTCCTCATCCTGCTCCTTTTGATAAGCAGCCTTGGCCTTCTTTCCGCCCAGAACATCACCGACCTGGCCGTACTCTCCGACCGTTCGGCTTCACAGGGCGACCTCGACGACTGGACCGTCGGGCCAGCCCTCGACGACAGCGTCTTTCTCCATCCCGACCGCATCCGCTACGACAGCCGTTGCCTACAGATAGAGGGGCACGACGTCTTCCTGCTGAGCGGCACGTTCCACTACTTCCGCACGCCCGAACCGCTCTGGCGCGACCGCTTGGAGAAGATTCGTGCTGCGGGCTTCAACTGCATGGAGACCTACGTGCCCTGGAACTGGCACGAACGCGAGATGCCCCTTTCGCCCGATGATTTCTCGAAGGTCGACCTTTCGGAACTCGACCGCTTCCTCACGCTGGCCGAAGAGGTCGGGCTGTACGCCATCGTGCGGCCCGGCCCCTACATCTGTGCCGAGTGGAGTGGGGGAGGCTTTCCGCAGTGGATTATGCGCAAGCGTCCCGAGCGCACGCTCCATGAGGTGTGGCTGCAGAGCATGGACCCGACCTTCCTGGCCTGGAACGCCCACTGGTACGATGCCGTCTGCCGCGTGGTGGCCCCCCACCAGTTGACGCGCAAGGCCGTGGGTGGCAAGGGTGTCGTGCTCGTGCAGGTGGAGAACGAGTTCAATCGCATCAAGTGGTTCCCGCGCAAGGAGAAGCGCGCCTATCTGGAGCACATGGCCCAGCGTCTGCGCCAGGGTGGCATCGACGTGCCGCTTATCTCCTGCTGGACGGATGAGGCGCGCAACGCCACGGGCGGTCCGCTGAACGGGGTGGTGGACATGGTGAACAGTTACCCACGCTGGCAGATCCGCAAGGGCTTTGGCCGGCTCATCAACCAGCAACTGAAGTCGCAACCCGGCAAACCCCTCATCAGCGGCGAACTGCAGGGCGGCTGGAGCAGCGACCTCTCGACGCCCCTCAGTTGGGACATGGACGGACAGTCGCCTGCCCAGACGCAGAACATCACCCTCTACGCCCTGCAGCGCGGCTTTTGCGCCCTGAACTTCTACATGCTCGTGGGCGGCACGAACTTCGACGATTGGGCGGCCCGCAACCAGACGGCCACCTACGACTTCGCAGCCGCCATCGGCGAGGACGGCACACTGAACGAGCGATACTTCCGCCTGCAGGCACTGGCCGAATTCATTCGCGAACACGGTACACGCATCGCCCGTAGCCGCATCGAACCGGTGGCGTACACTTCTACGGACTCGCTCGTCGAACTCCTTGTGCGCCGCCACCCCGACGGCACGCGCTACCTTTTTGTCCGCACCGAGGAACACACCCGGGCCCACAAAGGGCAATTAAGAATAAAAAGTGAAGAATTAGGAATTGAAAATGAGGAATGGACGATTGACTTCGACCTCGAACCCTTCGGCAGTCGGGTGGCCGTTCTTCCCCCCGTGGGCCGTGTCTCCGCTGCTTCCCCCCTTGTAGGTAGTGTGTCCGGTGCTTCCCCCCTTGTGGGCCGTGTCTCCGCTGCTTCCCCCCTTGTAGGTAGTGTGTCCGGTGGTTTCCCCACCGGCCCCCTCGCCTGGTTCCCCCGCGACGTCGAGCATATGGGTGGCCCGGCTGCGAAGCACGTCGTAGCCCGGCTCACGCCTCATCCCGTAAAGCCGACGTCGCACCCGAAGCCGCATTTCACCCCGCTTGAACCCGGGCAGACCGTCGACGACCTGGGACACTACAGCCGCCACCCCCTATTATATAAGGTACGCGCGAAGACGAAAGCCGGTGGCCTGCTCACCGTTGCCCGCGTAGGCAAGAACCGGATGAATCGCACCGAGGCCGACCCCGTCTTTGCCTTTGCCGACGACCAACTCCTCCCCGCCTGTGCCGAGACGGATTCGACCATCTCCTTCCTTGTCCCCCGGGGCACGCGTTCCCTGCTGTTCCTCTACGACTCGCGCGGCCTGCACCACCACACCAACCTCTCCGTCGAGCGCAACTGGCGGATAGGTCCCGAAAGCGTCACCCTCGACGGCAAGCCTGTTGCATTGGCATTTGCGGACTTGGAACGTGAACAAACCACAAAAACGTCAGCCTCTCCCTATTGCTCCCTTTTCACGTCCGATTTCTCTATGGGCAATGTCCTTGACAGAGAGCGTGTGGGGAGAGCCTTCTATCTCCGCCTCCGCCATACGTCGGACGGTTTTGTCTACCTCAACGGCCACTGCCTCGGCCGTTGCTACGAGGCCGGTCCGCAAACCGAATACTACCTGCCCGAATGCTGGCTCCACACCGACGGCAAGAACCGCATCACGGTGTCGCTGATGCCATCGGCTGATGGTGCCGAGGTGAGCGAGATGAGCCTCGTGGCCGTGCCCTGACCTTTACCCTTTAACGTTACAGAAATACAGAATTATGAGAACCTATACATTCCTTTTCATGTTGTTCGCCGGCGTGCTTTGTGCCCAGGCCGACGACCTGTCGCTACGCTATTCCCGTCCGGCCGCGGACTGGACCGATGCCCTGCCCGTGGGCAACGGCCGCATGGGGGCTATGGTCTACGGTGGCATCCGGTGCGACGAACTGCAACTGAACGAGGCCACCTTCTGGGCCGGTGGTCCACACCGCAACGACAACCCCGCCGCCCTGCAGTCGCTGGCCGAGGTGCGCCGCCTCATCTTCGAGGGCCGCAACATGGAGGCGCAGAACCTCATCAACCGGACGTTCCTCTCGGGCCGCAACGGCATGCCCTATGAGACGCTGGGCTCGCTCCTTATCGAGCGGCCCGATGCCCATCCCGATGCCGTTACGGACTACACACGTAGGCTCGACCTTCAGCAGGCCGTTGCCACCACGGAATGGACGGAGGGCGGTGTCCGCTACCGGACGGAGGTCATCGCCTCGCTGCCCACGGGCGTCATCGTCGTACACCTGACGGCCTCGCGCCCCCGCAGCCTGACGTTCCGCCTGCGCTTCCGCAGTCCGATGCCCGCCTTCACGACGCACACCGACGGCCGTCGGCTCACGGCCCGGGCCAGTGGCAAGGAACACGAGGGCGTGCCTGCCGCCCTGCACATGGAGACGCAGTTGGAGGCCCGGCTCCGCGATGGGGCACAGACGTTGACCGACTCCACCGTGACCGTGACCGCCGCCACCGAGGCCACCCTCTACATCGCTGCCGCCACGAACTTCGTCAACTATCACGACACCTCGGCCTCGGAGCACGAGCGGGCCACCAGCCTCCTCGATTCGGCCCGTCGCCAGTCGTGGAACCGGTTGCAGCAGGCCCACACCCGTGCCCATCGTCGCTATTTCGACCGCGTCAGCCTGAAGTTGAACGATAACGATAACGAAAACGAAGACATGGACACGGACGAGCGCGTGCGCCGCTTTGCCGCCCAGGCCGACAGCCTGACGTGCCCCGACCCCGCGCTGCTGACGCTCCTCTTCCAGTACGGCCGCTACCTGATCATCGCCTCGTCGCAGCCGGGCGGGCAGGCTGCCACGTTGCAAGGCCTGTGGAACCGGGATGTGGTGCCCGTCTGGGACTCGAAGTACACCATCAACATCAACACACAGATGAACTACTGGCCCGCCGAGGTGACGAACCTCAGCGAACTGGCCGAACCGCTGTTCCACCTGGTCGACGACCTCAGTCACACGGGGCGCGAAACGGCCCGCACGATGTACGGGGCCAGCGGTTGGTGCGCCCACCACAACACCGACATCTGGCGCACGACCGGCATGGTGGACGGTGCCTTCTGGGGTGCCTGGCCCAACGGCGGCGCGTGGCTCACGACCCATCTGTGGGAGCACTACCTCTACACGGGCGACCGTGACTTTTTGGCTCGTGCCTATCCCGCCCTGCGCGGTGCGGCCGACTTCTACCGCACGTTCCTGGTGCCCCATCCCCGCTACGGCTGGATGGTCACGTGTCCCACCGTGTCGCCCGAGCACGGACCGGGCGGTGAGACCAGCGGCTCGGCCTCCGTCGTGGCCGGACCGACGATGGACAACGAGATTGTCCGCGACGTGCTGACCCAGACGCTCTTGGCCGCCCGCACGCTCGGCGTCGACACGCTCTATCGCGACTCCCTGCGCCAGTTGCTCGGCCAGTTGCCCCCCTTGCAGATAGGTCGGCACGGCCAGTTGCAGGAGTGGCTGGAGGACCTCGACCGCCCCGAAGACCACCATCGCCACGTCTCGCACCTCTACGGCCTCTATCCGAGCGGTCAGATTTCGGCCCGACTGACACCCCGTGAGTGGAATGCCTGTCGCGTGACGCTGAATCAGCGCGGCGACGAGGCCACGGGCTGGAGCATCGGTTGGAAACTGAACCTCTGGGCGCGCCTCCACGATGGCAACCACGCCTACACGTTGGTGCGCTCGCTGCTCCACCTCTTGCCCAGCGACCGTGTGCGGAAGGAATATCCCGCAGGCCGGCTCTATCCCAACCTCTTCGATGCTCATCCGCCCTTCCAGATCGACGGCAACTTCGGCTTCACGGCCGGTGTGGCCGAAATGCTCCTGCAGAGCCACGAGGGTGCCCTGCGCCTGTTGCCGGCCCTGACCGCCGCCTGGGCCGAGGGACGGGTGCAGGGTCTGCGTGCCCGTGGCGGTTTCGAGGTCGGCATCGAGTGGCGCGAGGGTCGCCTGGTGCAGGCAGCCATCAAGAGTCTGCAGGGCCGCGACTGCCGATTGATTATCCCTGTCGGCGAATCGATGCACGTGTCCGATGCCAAGGGCCGCCCCGTGCCCGCCGACACGACCTCTGGCATCCTCCGTTTCTCAACCCGAAAGGGCTCTACCTATTACATAAACAGGGGTTTCTGACAATATTTTGTACCCTGATTCGTGCGTCTCGATTCCACGCCGGGCCACGCGCACTAGTATCTTCACACTCCGTCCGCTCGTCGCGGCGCATCGAGGTGAATAGGATTTCCTGTCGTTCTTTCATATACTTCGTTTTTACACGTTTTATACATTAATGATGTAAAACTTTTACATCAGTGGTGTAAAACGATTACATCCCGATGTAAGCCTCTCTGCCTCGTGAGGCTTCGGCCCCTGCCACGCATCGCGACGGTTCTAACCACGTGTCGTGTCGCCCTTTGCCTCGCATCGTTCTTCTTGATGCCTCCCGTTTTACTGTCTACAAAGATACAAAATTTTTTCCGTTAAGCCAAGTCCTGACGCAGGAAAAAGTGTTAAATTTTTCATCTCAATCCGCATTTTTCATCCATTTGCCCTCACGCCCTCACTTTACCCTCACTTCATTAAGGCCCGATAAACAAGCGTGTCGTGAGGGCGTGAGGGTAGTGAGTGCACTTTTCACCACCTAGATGTACGCTATCATTATTGACATGACTTACACATCATCGCCTCCTTTGTCCTCTTTGTCTTCCAAATTCTTTCTCACTTTTTTCTGTTTAGCGCATCGAATAACAAATAAAATTCGTACTTTTGCAGGTGCATTGCGGCTGCTGCCAATGTTGTAGTGACGAAAAGGTGGCGTGAAAAGGCTCTTTGCAGGACATTGCGGGTAAAGAAAGTTAAGACAACAGCCGTCAGGCTCAGGGCGCCTATAACATTTGGGCAGACCTGCCCCCAAAGGAACGCACCACAGAGCGACTGCTCCGTATGCTCGACTTCGATTTCTTCCGTTTGCTCGATGCTGTCACCATAGCCCGTAGCCGCAAGCATATCCAGCAGTATTATGATACCAGTGATATTGGTACTTTTCCTAACCGCTTGAAGCCTATCTCCCGTCAGCCACATTTGACTGACCTCAATACCGCTATCAACTACAACGAGATATTTGAGCAGTTGCAGTCGCTTCGTCTGGCCATCTATGCGCCCTCGGCATTCATCCTGCCCAGCAGGCTCTATAAATATAAAGAGGAGGAAAGCACGACGGGCCACCGCCTGAGTATCGAAGAACGCGAACAGGGCATTCAGCGACTGATGAACATGCAGTTGTTAAAGCGCTTGGAGTCCTCAGTCAATTCCTTCCGTCTGACCTTGGGCCGCATTCGTGACTATATGCAAGAAACGCTTGATGCTATAGCCCTGTTCCAAAGTGGTGATATGCGCATCAGCGTGGATGACTACGAAGACGTGGATGGTGACGAGGACGAGCAGGACTTTACCATTGGCAAGAAGAAAAACCGTATTCTCCTGGAGGATATGGACTATATATCGTGGCAGGAGGAAATCAAGGGTGACCTTGAGATTATTCGTCTGTTGCTCACCATGCTCGAGAGCATCACGCCAGAACATGACAGCAAACTGCAGCAACTCATCAGCGACTTGCGGAATAAGTTCGCAAATCCGATTAATGGCGACAACAAGAAGGTACTTATTTTCACGGCATTCTCTGACACGGCAGAATATCTCTATAACTGCTTGGCTGATGACATCAAGGCGAAGCATGGCCTGAATGTGGCTTTGGTCACTGGTGATGTGGAGGCACGGAGTACACTGAAACTGCGTGAGAAACTGGACTTCAATAAGGTGCTGACCCTTTTCTCGCCTGTATCAAAAGAACGTGAAGCCATCTATCCCCATCTGCATGAAGAGATAGATGTGCTCATTGCCACCGATTGTATTTCGGAAGGTCAGAACTTGCAAGATTGTGATTACCTGATTAATTACGATATTCACTGGAATCCCGTCCGTATTATTCAGCGCTTTGGGCGTATAGACCGTATAGGCTCACAGAATGCTCAGATCCAGTTGGTGAACTACTGGCCGGATATGACGCTCGATGAGTATATCAACCTGAAAGGACGTGTAGAGGCTCGCATGAAAGTGACGGTGATGACGGCTACAGGCGATGACAACCTGCTATCACCCGAAGAGAAAGACGATTTGGAATATCGCCGCCAACAGCTGGAACGCTTGAAGGAAGATGTAGTTGATCTGGAAGAGATGAACTCTGGTGTCAGCATCATGGACTTAGGACTGAATGAGTTCCGCTTGGACCTATTAGAGTATATGAATGGCAACCATGACGTAGAGCATACTCCCAATGGCCTCCATGCCGTAGTGCAAGGCAACGAACAAGTTCCTGCAGGTACTGTCTTCGTATTGAAGAACCGCACGGCAGGAGTGAATATCGACCACAAGAACCAGTTGCATCCGTTCTATATGGTCTATATCCGCGACGATGGCGAAGTGATGGTAGACCACTTGCATCCCAAAGACTTGCTTGATAAGATGCGACTCATCTGTAAGCCCATGACAAAGCCAGATGTTTCGCTCTGTCGTGAATTCAACAAAGAAACGCGCGATGGCTTGCGTATGGGGAAATACTCCGACTTGCTGAGCAAAGCCATTAACTCTATCATCTCTGTCAAAGAGCAATCAGACGTGGATAGTTTCTTGGAAGGCTTTGCTGGTGAACTCTTCGAAGAGCGCTATGTGGGTTTTGATGATTTTGAGTTGATTTGTTTCTTAGTAATCAAGAAAATGTAACTATCCCTCTCCAAGGCTTAACCCTCGATGATGTTTGGAACAACATCGTTGCCACTATTGGCGGATTAGACACAGAAGCAGAAGAAACGCTTGAAGAACAAATCCTCCATCGCGAACAGCAAGAAAAATTGCTTCGCCAGATAGAAGCATTAGAAAAGCGCTGCCGTGCTGAGAAACAGACACGGAAGCGCTATGAGTTGCATCAACAGATTGTGAAACTTAAAGAATTGTTGACGAAATGAAAAGCAGATTATTTGTCGTCATAATGCCCATAAGCGGACAGCACGTCAACATAGACCTCAGTCTCGAAGATTTCGTAAATCAGACGATGCTTCTTTGTGATGGTACGGCTCCATTGACCACTTCGATCACCCTTCAGTTGCTCAGGGTGACCCGTTCCTGTCTTAGGATGCTCCTTCAGTTCTTTAATGAACTTATCGACTTTCCTGTATGCTGCAGGCTCAGAGCGTTTCAGTTTCTGAAGGTCTTCAATAGCCTTGGGGGAGTAGATAATCTTATACATCATCCTACTCTTTCTAAGAATTCATCTAACGACTCATTGGGCAGCATCTCAACACCCTCACCACGTTTGATTTGTTCTCTTGCCTCATCTACACGGGCAAAGAACTCCTCCTTGGTGAAAAGTGTAGGGTCTGCGGTCATCTCTTTCACGACTCTTCTCAGATACTTTGCTACACGCTGCATCATACCCTCGTCCTCAGCGATGGTTCCCATATCACGCCACATTTGTGCGTTCAATGCGTTCAATTGTACTGCCGTCATACCTTTATTTATTAGATTCTGAGTGCAAAAGTAGATAATAATCATGTTAATACCAAATTTTTTTATGGAAAAACTTCATTTACAGACCACGAACGTGGTGGATGAAAATATCAAGCGGATTGGGGAACTGTTTCCCAATTGCTTGACAGAACGACTGAGCGAGAAGGGACAGCCGGAAACGGCTATTCAAAACGCAAATATCGGACTTAATATCGGACTTCCGGATGCAAATATCGGACTTAAAAAGAAAAGATACTCAAAAGAGGAAATAAGAACACTTATTGTGTCTTATTGCCATGATTGGAGAACAGCAGAAGAGATTGCTGCATATGTGGGTCGTAAATTTATGTATATACGTGACATTGTGCTTCCACAACTCTCTGATGTGATAGAAAAGATGTATGACATACCCCATCATCCGAGACAAAAATACAGGACAAAGCAGAAGGAGGACGGAGAATGAAGTTCAAATTTAAGATACAACAATACCAGACGGAGGCGGTTGAGCAGACGGTGAATGTGTTTGCTGGGCAGCCGTCGAAGACGAATGCGCAATATCGTCGTGACTTGGGTAAGCGCAAAGGACAGATAACCTTTGACGAGGAGTATGTGGGTTGGCGCAACAATGACGTGGAACTGACGGACGCCCAACTGTTGCAGAATATCAAGAAGATGCAGGTGGACGCAAACATCCCTCAGAGCAAACTGCTGGTGAAGCAAAACGGATTAGGCGCTTGTTCATTAGACATCGAGATGGAGACAGGTACGGGTAAGACCTATGTCTATATCAAGACGATGTTCGAGATGAACAAGCGCTATGGATGGAGTAAGTTCATCGTGGTAGTGCCCAGCATCGCCATTCGTGAGGGCGTACAGAAAAGTTTCTCGATGCTCGAAGAGCACTTATCTATTTTGACAGCATTGTGCTCTCGAAGAACAAGGCGCCGGAAGTGAAGTTAGAGATAGAGGTGCAGGGAGCCGCGAATGCCCGCCGGCAGACCATGAAGTTCTCGCAGGGCGATTCGCTCTACGATGCATCCAAGTTGCCTGCCTATAAGGAGTTCGTCATCACAGACATAAACGTGAATACCAACACCGTGTATTTCCGCAATGGCGACCACATCAAGAACAACCCGGAAGAGTTTATCCGCAAGGTCATTAAAATCATTAAGGAACAAAAGGCCACGATGATTGTGGAGCACATCAGTTATAACCGCACGGAGCAGACCTACGACACAGATATCTTTACGCAGGAGAAGAGCCGCCAGACGGTGGACAAAGCTTATCCAGCAAAGAAGCATATCCTGGATTATGTGTTTACGGATAGCCAGGGCGAACGCCGGTTTGCTGAGGATATGGATAGTGCAGCAGAAGTCAGTGTCTATGCCAAACTGCCTCGTACGTTCAAGATACCAACACCTGTGGGCAACTATGCACCTGACTGGGCTATTGCGTTCCACGACAATGCAGGTGTGAAGCACATCTTCTTCATCGCAGAGACGAAGGGTTCGATGGACTCCATGCAACTGAAAGGTGTGGAAAAGGCTAAGATTGTTTGTGCCAAGAAACTCTTCAATGAAATGTCAACAAGTAAAGTTCGCTATCATGAGGTGGACAGTTACGACAATCTGCTGAAGGTGATGCAAAAGTTACAATAAAAGTGACAGGCAACTCTATACACGGTTCGGAAAGATAGCAGCAGAGGGGCTGGGTGCTATTGTTGCTTTGATGTTCGCTGCAACAACGACGCGCCAACATGGCGGCGATTCGGTCGAAGGATACGAAGCCGGAGAGGAATGAAATGTCCATCGTGACTATTTCATAGATACATCATAAACCGTCAACTCAACGAGTTGGTCTTTGGTGACGTTGCTGACGCCTTGCAGACGATTAGCCTGACGTTGTATGGACTTCTCGAACACGTTGCGTACATAGCGTGCGTTGCCAAAGTTTCGGTCTTTATGAGCAACGGCATTGGCGAAGAGACCTTTCAGGTGCTTGGCTGCCTCCGGCGTCAACCGATACTGGTTCTTACGGGCATACATGCAGAAAATGTCGTAGAGTTCATCCGAAGTGTAGTCTGGGAAGTTGATGTAGCGGTTGAAGCGCGACTGCAGTCCGGGATTGGAGTCGATGAATCGCTTCATCTCGTCGGTATAGCCCGCAATAATCACCACCAGTTTGTCGCGATCGTCCTCCATACGCTTCAGTAGGGTTGAGATGGCCTCCTGTCCGTAGTCGTTAGAAGTGCCTTCAGGCACCAGTGCGTAGGCCTCGTCGATAAAGAGTACGCCGTTGAGGGCAGAATCCACGATGGCATTGGTCTTGGTGGCCGTCTGTCCCACGTAGTTGGCTACGAGTCCCGAGCGGTCTGTCTCGACGGTATGCCCCTTCTTCAGTACGCCCAAGTCCTTATAGATACGGGCTACAGCACTTTACTTCCTATCTCCTTTGTTGTCATCAGTACGAAGTATTAATCCCTGATTAGTTCTGCAAATACAGATGATACGATGAAATGAAAAATTACGGGAAGGGCTGCGGTGCTATGCGTCGGCAAACACGCGGCCGTCGTCGAGCGTTACCCGCAACTTGGTGTACTCGCAATGGAAATCGTTTTCCAGACGGTGCAGGTAGCGACGGCTCTCCCACAGGCACATGGGCAGGTCGTGAAGCAGGTAGTTGCCGCACGACTCCGGGCTGGCGGCGGGCACCTCGGTCTGCGTCAGTATCCAGCGGAGGCAATCGATGGTCAGGCGGCGCATGTCCTCCACGCTGTAGTTACCTTTCATGATGACGTACATTCCCGTCAGGCACCCCATGGGGCCGACGTACACGACGTCGTCCTTCGCCCGGCTGTTGCGGAACCACGTGGCCATCAGGTGCTCAAGGCTGTGCATGGCGGCCGGTGCTACGGCCGGTTCCTGGTTGGGTTCGGTGATGCGCAGGTCGAACGTCGTGAAACCCTGGTCCTCGCGCGAAACGTATATGCCAGGCTTCAGATGCCTGTGGTCGATGGTGAAACTCTGAATGACTTCCATGTCTTCTTATTTCTTATTTATGATATCGTTTTAGTATTCCCTTCTTTTCATGCCTACCGCTGAAGCCGTATGGCGAAGCCGCCGCCGGAGGCCATGTGCAGACGGAGGGTGTCGGACGGCGTGAGGGTGCATTGCTGGCGGCGGTAGTCGGTGGCTACCTTGTTGGCATTGCCGCCGTCGGTGAAGATGACGGCATCGAAACTCGAACCGGCAGGCAGGAGGTCGGCAAGGGGAAGCACGAGGTCGCGCTCGTCCCAGTTGGTTTCGCCTGCCAGGTAGAGGTTGCCCTGGGCATCGGTGCGCAGGACGACGATATACTCGCCCAGTCGGCCATCGACGACCTGCATCGACTGGTAGACGGGAGGCAGGGAGGCGATGAAGCGGGTGCACTCCGGTTCGCGCTCATAGGCCGTGGGGCTGTCGGCAAGCATGGTCAGTGGCGACTCGTGCACGATGTAGTGGGCCAGTTGATGGCAGCGGGTGCCCATGGTGATGGGGTTGGCGTAGATGGGCTGGAAGTCGGCGCGTGTGGCGTTGCGCATGCCGCCGGGGGTGAAGTCGACGTAGCCCGCCTGGCCTCGGATGAAGGGGAAGGTGACGTCGTAGCGCGGCATGTCCTTCTCGTCGTGTTTGGTCCACTTCACCTCCTCCATGCCGAAGACGGCTTCGAAGTTGATGACGTTGGGCCACGTGCGCTGTATGCCCTGCGGGGCGTAGATGCCGTGATAGTCGAGCACCAACTGGCGGCGGGCGCAGGCTTCGGCGATGCGGTAAATCATTTGGGCGGCCTCCTGGTCGTTGCGGTCGAGGAAGTCGACCTTGAAGCCGGCGATGCCCATCTGTGCATACTTGTCACAGGCTTGTTCGAGTTGGTCGTCGAGCACGTTGAACACCGTCCACAGGATGAGGCGCACGCCCCGTTCGCGGGCATACTGGATGAGCATGGGCAGGTCGATGTCGGCGATGGTGCGGAGCATGTCGCCCGACTTGGGTTCGTACCAGCCCTCGTCCAGCACGACGTATTCCAGGTGGTGACGGGCGGCGAAGTCGATGTAGTGTTTATACGTATCGTTGTTGATGCCGACCTTGAACGGTACGCCCGATAGTCCCCAGTCGTTCCACCAGTCCCAAGCCACATGGCCCGGGCGAATCCACGAGGTGTCCTGGATTCGCGAGGGCGAGGCCAGGGCATAGACGAGGTTGTTCATGGGCATCTCGCGGTCCTCGCGGGCCACGCCGATGATGCGCCACGGGGTGTGCTGGACGCCGCGGGCGATGTAGTCCTCGCAGTCGGTGACGTACTTCTGCCGGCGCCAGGGATAGTAGTCGAAGGCCTTGGGCCGGTGCGAGAACTTGCCCGCCATCCATTTGTCGAGCACCTGAACGAACATGCCCGGATAGTCCTGGACGTCGCTCTCCATCAGGGTGAGCCGGGCCGTGCCGCAGTCGACGGTCAGGGGCAGGAAGGCCAGCGTGGGACTCTGCTGCGACAGGGCGGCCTCCTCGTAGGTTGCCTGGAAGGCCATAGCCTCGGGTTTCTTCTCATTGGTGGAGTGGGGGACGTAGGCCTTGTAGTCCTGGGGGAAGTTGAAGTCCGTTATCTCGTCGACGACGAGGTTCTCTTCGGGACGTTTGCCCTGGGGCAGCAGGTAGCGGAAGGCGATGCCGTCGTTGTAGGCGCGCAGTTGCAGGTTGATGCCGTCGGACAGGGGGATGGTCTGCTCGTTCCATTCCACGCGGAACTGGGCCTGGCGATAGTTCGGGGCCACGATGTCCTCGCTCATTCGGCGTGTACGTGCCTTGCCGCTGATGCGAGAGACACTCAGTTTGCGTCCGTCCACCACGGTCTCGAGGCCCAGTTGAGCCCCCATCAGCCAGCGGTTGTCGACCGTGATGCCCAGGGAGACGCGTCCGTCGTCGCTGGCGATGGTCAGGATGCGTCCGTCGGGGGAGGTGAGGGTCTGTGCAGCAACGGATAGGGCGAGAGAATGAGAAAATGAGAAATTGAGAATTTGAGCGAATGAGAGAATGAGAAGTAGGGCGGTGCGTTTCATGGCGGGTATTTATTTATAGGTATAGGGATAGGTCTGTTCGCTCTGTGGGGCATAGGCGCCGAGGGGGTAGGCGGTGACTGCTAGGTAGACGCTCCGTGCATCACTGGGCAGGAGAATGCTGGCGGTGCCCTTGCAGCCCGTGACTACGGGGCCGTATGTGGCTTCGGCCCGGTCATTCACGGCAACGAGGCGGTAGGCATAGCCCTTGTCCCGATTGCCCGTGAACTTCACCTTCACCTCGCCATTCTTCGTTCTTACTTCTTCTTTCTTGATTTTCACCACGTTTGCTCCGAAGGTCTGCAGCGGCTGGTCGTTGAGGAACTGACCGGCGTACTGTCGGTTCATCTCGTGCTTGCCGGGGAAGTCGAAGGTGATGAGGCGTGAGTAGCAATCCAGTGCCTCGAGGGCAAACTGCTCGTTGGTCAGATTGAACATGCGCATGTAGGCCTGCGCCGGGTCTTCGTCGTGTCGGCACTGGCGGAAGAGGTCGGCAATGACACCTAGGCCGCGCCGCATGCTCCACTCCTCCAGAAGGTAGGGCGAGTGGTAGATGTTCTGCGGGTCGAGGAAGGGCAGGTTGGCCAGGCGGATGAAGTCGTGCCAGTGATAGTTCTCGTCGGTGGGCCATTCGGGATTCACGTTCCACAGCATCCACTGGCTGGCCATCTCGTAGAAGCCGCCCCCGATGCCCTGGCCCTGTCCGTCGCACGAAACCTGTATCTGGAACGAATGTCCCAGTTCGTGTGCGATGCAGTTCAATCGCCTGTCCTGAACGCGGTTCGGCGCTATCCACAGGGCTCCTATGGAGTCGTCGTAGCATCCGCCGTAGGCCGTGCCCTCCAGCGAATAGTTGAGCATCACCATCATCTTGTACCGTTCGGCCTTGCTGCCGGCGAGGGTGAAGCGCATCATGTCGCGATAGACCTGATAGAAATACTCGATGCGCGAGAGCAGGTTCTGCAGGTCGACCGTCATGGGGTGGCCGTCGAGGTCGGGAGCCTTCGAGAGGTAGGGGCCGAAGCCGCGTTCCCAGAAGAGAACCACGTTGGGCGTCTGTGCCATGCGGCTGTAACTCCACTGCGATTCGGGATTCGAGAAGTCGTTGGAACGCAGTTCCTTGGGGATGTAGATTTGTTTCTCTTGTGCTTTCATTGCCAGCCCTGTCAGGCAGCAAATGACGAGGAATAGTAAGGTTCTTTTCATGATTTTTACTTATTGTGACTGCAAAGTTAGTGAAAATTATGAATTATTTTGTAACTTTGCGTGGTAATTTATAATACAGACCTGACTATGATATCATTTTCGTTGGCATTAGCGGCCCTATTGGTGGGCTATTTGGTATATGGCGTAGCGGTGGAGCGCATGTTCGGCATCGAGCCGGAACGCCGTACGCCGGCATATGCAAAGTCCGACGGCGTCGACTACACCCCGATGTCGCGCTGGCGGGTGTTCCTCATCCAATTTCTGAACATTGCCGGCACGGGACCCATCTTCGGTGCCATCATGGGCATACAGTTCGGTCCGGCTGCCTATTTGTGGATTGTGCTGGGCTGCATCTTCATCGGGGCAGTGCACGACTACCTGTGCGGCATGATTTGTGTCAGAAAGGGGGGCGTGTCGCTGCCCGAGATACTGGGTGACGAGTTGGGCGACGGGGTACGTCAGTTGATGCGTGCCTTCAGCATCGTGCTGCTTGTCTTGGTGGGTACGGTGTTCGTGGTGACACCGGCCGACCTGCTGGCCCAGATGACACCCGACTGGATGGACCGCTGGGTGTGGGTGGCCGTCATCTTCCTCTACTACATCCTGGCCACCATGCTTCCCATCGGGACCCTCATCGGACGGCTCTATCCCGTCTTCGGTGTCTCATTGCTGGTGATGGCCCTGCTCACCTGTTTCGGCATCTACACCCGGACGGGCTGGTTGCCGGAGTTGACGGACGGCCTCGGCACGTGCCATCCCCAGGGATTGCCCGTCTTCCCCATGCTGTGCATCACCATAGCCTGCGGAGCCGTCAGCGGTTTCCACGGTACGCAGAGCCCCATGATGTCGCGTTGCATCGAGAATGAGCGCCACGGGCGCATGGTCTTCTACGGTGCCATGATTACGGAGGGCGTCGTGGCCCTGATATGGGCTGCCGCCGCCATCAAGTATGCCGGTTCCTACCAGCACCTGGCCGAGTTGGGCACACCGGCCGTCATCGTGCACATGATTTGCAACACGTGGTTCGGTGCCGTGGGTGCCGTGCTGGCTGTGCTGGGCGTGGTGGCCGCCCCCATCACGTCGGGCGACACGGCGTTCCGTTCTGCCCGCCTCATTGTGGCCGACATGCTGCACATCGGGCAGAAGCGGTTCGCCAACCGTTTCCTCATTGCCCTGCCCATGTTTGCCATCTCCATCGCCCTGCTGTTCATCGACTTCAACGTGCTGTGGCGCTATTTCTCGTGGACCAACCAGACGCTGGCCACCTTCACCCTGTGGGCGGCAACGCTGTGGCTGGCGCGTCGCGGCCGGTTCTACTGGCTGTCGCT
>JAFSXQ010000068.1 GCA_017444005.1 Bacteroidaceae bacterium
TCGTCCATTCCTATCACGGTGCGTTGCCCCAAAGCATACAGAACGGCAGCAACATCTTTGCCATAGCCCTGCGGCCGCTATACTCCTTTGTGGCTTCAGCCCTGCAGTGGCTGACCGGCGGAGAACCTACGTCCGAAACGTTGCTGCTGCGCACGGCCAGCGGTCGGCACGCCAAGTTCCAGGTTGCGAACCAGGAAGGGGGGAGCATCCGTTTACATTATTCTATCCTGAACGAATGAAACAGTTATTATTCTGTATACTGACTCTCGCATGGCTTGCCTCCTGTCAGGACGACGGCAAGCAGTCGCGCTACACAACGGGCGACCTGAATGTCCCCCTGACCGCTGATGCGTGGACGTTTGTGTCGCTGGAGACCGGCAGCGTCGTCGGCTCCTGTCTGCAGAACGACAGCATAGCGCTTGCCGACTGGCATGAGCGCCTGGACTGGGACGTTGCCTTCAGTCCCGACGGCCATATCCGCACGAACAGCGGACTTTCGGGCAAAGGAAAAGGGGGCATCGTCAGCACTTCCGCCGCTTTCGACGTTGTGGACGTGGCCCCCGAATCCGATTACGTTATCGACAACGATACCGTCGACGTGTGGTAATCACATGGCAAAGGCATTGAAGCCGCCGTCTACGACGGCCACCGTGCCGGTGACAAACGACGATGCCTCGCTGATAAGGTACTGAATGGTGCCGCACAGTTCCTCGGGCTTGCCGAAGCGCTTGAACGGGGTCTGCCGGATGACGTCCTGCCCGCGCTCGGTCAGCGAGCCGTCGGGGTTGGTCAGCAGGTCCTTGTTCTGCGTCGTCAGGAAGAAGCCCGGCGCAATGGCGTTGACACGAATCTTGGACGTGAACTTCGTGGCCACTTCGTTGGCCAGGAAGGCCGTGAAGTTCGAGATGCCGGCCTTGGCGGCGGCATAGCCCAGCACGCGGGTCATGGGTCGGAAGGCGGCCATCGACGAGAAGTTGACGATGGTTCCCTCGCCCTGTTCCACCATGGGACGCAGGAAGACCTGTGTGGGGATGACGGTGCCCGTCAGGTTCAGGTTCAGCACACGCTGGAAGTCCTCTATCTTCACACCGAAGAAGTTGCCCGTGGGCGGGATGGTGGCTCCGGGCATGTTGCCGCCGGCGGCGTTCAGCAGGGCATCGACGCGACCGTAGCGGCTGAGCACGTCGGCGCAGTTCTTCTCCACTGCCTCCTGGTTCATCACGTCCGACTCCAGGAACAGGGCATCGCCGCCCTGCTTGCGAATCTGTTCGGCGATGCTCTCGCCCAACTGGGCATTGCGGCCCAGGATGACCACATGGGCACCCTGCTCGGCCAGGTGCTCGGCAATGCAGCGGCCCAGCACGCCCGTGCCGCCGGTGATGACAACAACTTTGTCTGTAATGTCGAATAGGTTTTTCATAAGGCTTGTTTTTTATAGGATTGACTAGGATTTCCTAGGATTTCCTAGGATTTCCTAGGTCGTCCTAGGTCTTCCTAGGCCTTCCTAGGTCTTTCTAGGCTTTCTTTTCTTCTTCTATCTCTCTCCTGACCACGGCCATCACGCCGTCCATCTGCCCCAGGGCCAGCATGCGGCCGTGGAACGAGTAGCCGGCGTTGTAGCCCATCCGCTCGTCGCCCAGCATCAGGGGGGCATGGTCTACGCGCATCGGCAGGGTGGGGTTCACCCGCTCGAAGGTGCGGACCAGGGAGATGAGGTCGGCCCGTCCGGCCAGGTGACTGGCCTCGTGGAAGTCGCCGTTGGGCAGCACGTCGCACGAACGCAGGTGTACGAACCATGTCCTGTCGGCATACTTCCGGGCCAGGGCCGGCACGTCGTTGTGTGCTCCGGCGCTCAGGCTGCCGGCGCAGAAGGTGAGCCCGTTGTGCGGGTCGGGCACCATGTCGAGGAAGGCCTGGATGTCGGCGTCGCAGGTTACGATGCGCGGCAGACCCAGTATCTGGAGGGGTGGGTCGTCGGGGTGTACGCACATCTTGATGTCCCACTGGTTGCAGACGGGCATGATGGCCTCCAGGAAGTACTTCATGTTGGCGCGGAGTTGTGCGGCATCGATGCCTTCGTACAGGGCCAGCAGTTGGCGGAACTTCTCGACGGGCTGCTCATCGTCCTCCGTGATGTTGCCGTTGACGAATCCCTGCGTCCGGACGATGATGTTGTCCACCAGCCGGTGCTCGCCTGCGGCGTCCATCGTCTTGCGCAGTTCGGCCACCCGTTGCAGCGTGTCGGCGTTGTAAGCCTCTTCCGCGTGCGCGCGCTTCAGAATATAGATGTCGAAGTAGGCAAATTCGGCCAGGTTGAAGTAGAGGCTGCTGGTGCCGTCCGGGTTGGGGTATTCCAGCGTGGTGCGTGCCCAGTCGAGCACGGGCATGAAGTTGTAGCACACCGTCTTCACGCCGGCACGGCCCAGGTTTTCGAGGCTCACGATGTAGTTCTCGATGAGACGGTCGCGGTCGGGGCCGCCGTACTTGATGCTTTCGCTCACGGGCAGGCTCTCCACGACACTCCAGCGAAGACCGCTTTTTGCGATGAAATCGCGCATTTTTGTCACTTCTTCCGGTGTCCACACCTCGCCGTTGGGGATGTGGTGGAGGGCGGTGACGATACCTTCAACGCCAATCTGGCGCAGCATACTGAGGGTAATCTTATCGTTGGGTCCAAACCAACGCCATGTCTTTTCCATATATTAATTAAGGGAAGTTAAAGGGAAGTTAAAGGGAAGTTAAAGGGAAGTTAAAGGGAAGTTAAAGGGACGATACGTATTATGCCTGGCTGATAGTGAGATGCGGGTAGGGGAAACTGATGCCGCGTTTGTTGAACTCGGCGTAGATGCGCTCCTGCATGTCGAAGAATACGCCCCAGTAGTCGGCGGCTTCCGTCCAGAGGCGGACGGTCAGGTCGATGCTGCTGTCGGCCATCTTCACCAGTGCCACGAAGGGGGCGGCAGGCTCGTTGAGTATGCGCTTGTCCTGGGCAAAGAGTTCGAACAGCACCTTCTTGGCCTCCTCCAGGTCCTGGCCGTATTCCACGCTGACCGTGAGGTCGACGCGGCGCTTCTCCATCTTGCTGAAGTTCGTGATGCAGCCGCTCGACAGGGCTCCGTTGGGCAGGTAGATGACCTTGTTGTCCACGGTGGTCAGGATGGTGTTGAATATCTGTATCTCCTTCACGCTGCCCTCGAAGCCCTGGGCTGCAATGTAGTCGCCCACCTTGAAAGGCTTCAGCAGCAGAATCAACAGTCCACCGGCAAAGTTCGACAGATTGCCGCTCAGTGCCATACCGGCCGCTACGCCGAACGAAGCCAGCAGGGCGGCAAACGAGGTGGTGTTGACGCCCAGGGCGCTGACCACGGCTATGATGAGCAGCACGGTGAGCATGATGTTGACGAACGACTTCACGAACGTCTTGATGGAGGGGTCGAGGTTGCGGCGGTCGAGCGTGTTGCTCACGACCTTGTTGATGAGGGAGACGATGAAGCGTCCCACGATGTAGATGAGCACGGCCACCAGGATGGTCTTGCCGGCCTCGATGCAGAACGTCAGGCTCTGCTGCAGGAACTGCGTCAGGTAACTCACATCGCCGTGGGCCAGGCCCGTGACGGCCTCCTTGGTGGTGTCTACTACTTTCTCCACTGTCGCACTGTCGACAGGCATGGCTTGCAATAAATTCATCATGTTTTTATGTTTTAATTGTTATTAATGTCTCAAATTCACACAAAATACGTTACAAAGGTACGATTTAATTGTGAATTATGAATTACGAATCACGAAATAAGTTGTATATTTGCATGTGGAAAACCAAAACTAAGCACGAAAATATGTATCTATTAGGTTACGACATTGGTAGCAGTTCCGTCAAGGCTGCATTGGTAGAGACACAGACCGGGCGCATCGCCGCATCGGCCTTCTATCCGAAACACGAGATGCCCATCGCCGCTCCCAAGGCTGGCTGGGCCGAACAAGACCCCAACATGTGGTGGGAGAACCTGAAACAGGCCTCGGCCGACGTCATGAAGCAGACTGGAGCCCGTCCCGAGGACGTGGAAGCCATCGGCATCAGTTATCAGATGCACGGACTGGTGCTGGTGGACAAGGCCGGACAGCCCCTGCGCCCCGCCATCATCTGGTGCGACAGTCGCGCCGTGCCCTACGGCGAACGGGCCCTGAAGGACCTGGGCAGCGACTACTGCCTCGGCCATCTGCTCAACAGTCCGGGCAACTTCACCGCCTCGAAGTTGGCCTGGGTGCGCGAGAACGAGCCCGATATATTTAATAAGGTATTCCGCTTCATGCTGCCCGGCGACTACATCGCCATGCGACTGACGGGCGAGATGTGCACCACGCTGAGCGGCCTGTCGGAGGGTATGCTGTGGGACTTCAAGGAGAACAGCATTGCCAACGAACTCATCAACTACTATGGCATCGACCCCACCACGCCCTGCGACCTGGTGAAGACCTTTGGCCATCAGGGTATGGTGCGCGACGACGTGGCCCGCGAACTGGGACTGAAGGCCGGGACGCCTGTCACCTATCGTGGTGGCGACCAGCCCAACAATGCTCTTTCGCTCGGTGTGCTGAACCCCGGCGAGGTGGCTGCCACGGCCGGAACGAGCGGCGTGGTGTACGGCATCCTGGACAAGATAAACTACGACCCCAAGAGCCGTGTCAACACCTTTGCCCACGTCAACCACTATGCCGAAGACCCGCGCCTGGGCGTACTGCTGTGCATCAACGGTACGGGCTGCCTGAACAGTTGGATGCACCGCAACGTCAGCACCAGCCTCTCGTACAGCGAGATGAACGAACTGGCCATGACGGCCCCCATCGGAGCCGACGGCCTGTGCGTGCTCCCCTTCGGCAACGGCAGCGAGCGCGTGCTGGAGAACCGTGCACCGGGCTGCAGCATCCACGGACTGAACTTCAACGTCCACACCCAGGCCCACCTGCTCCGTGCCGAGCAGGAAGGCATCGCCTTCGCCTTTGCCTACGGCATGGAGGTGATGCAGCAGATGGGCATGGACATCTCCAAGATACGTGCCGGACAGGCCAACCTCTTCCTCAGTCCTCTGTTCCGCCAGGCGCTGGCCGACACCACCGGGGCCACCATCGAACTCTGTGACACCGACGGCGCCGCCGGTGCAGCCCGTGGTGCAGGCATCGGGGCCGGCATCTACCGCGATGCCGACGAGGCCCTCAGCACCCTGCGCATCGTCGACACCATCCAGCCGCGCGACACCGAGGCCTATCGCCAGGCCTACGAACACTGGAAAGGTTGCCTCTCCTAGGCATTCCTAGGCATTCCTAGGAAATCCTAGTTTATCCTAGTCAATCCTATTAATCACTCAATAAAAACAAACAACTATGAAAGAGTATTTCGAGAACATCGGTAAGATTCCCTTCGAGGGAGCAGAGAGTAAGAACCCCATGGCTTTCCACTACTACGAGCCCGAGCGCGTGGTGATGGGTAAGAAGATGAAGGACTGGCTGCGCTTTGCCATGGCCTGGTGGCACACACTGTGCGCCGAGGGCGGCGACCAGTTCGGCGGCGGCACCAAGACGTTCCCCTGGAACCAGGGCAGCGACCTCGTGACCATTGCCAAGCAGAAGGTGGACGCCGGCTTCGAGTTCATGCAGAAGATGGGCATTCCCTACTACTGCTTCCACGATGTAGACCTCTGCACCGAGGCCGACACCGTAGAGGAATACGAGAAGAACCTGAAGGAGGTGGTGGCCTACCTGAAGCAGAAGCAGCAGGAGACCGGCATCAAACTCCTCTGGGGCACGGCCAATGTGTTCGGCAACAAGCGTTACATGAACGGTGCCTCCACGAACCCCGACTTCGACGTTGTGGCTCGCGCTATCGTGCAGATCAAGAACGCCATCGACGCCACCATCGAACTGGGCGGTGAGAACTACGTCTTCTGGGGCGGCCGCGAAGGCTACATGAGCCTCCTGAACACCGACATGAAGCGCGAGAAGGAGCACATGGCCACCATGCTGACTATGGCCCGCGACTATGCCCGCGCCAAGGGCTTCAAGGGCACCTTCCTCA
>JAFSXQ010000069.1 GCA_017444005.1 Bacteroidaceae bacterium
CGGGCGTACTGGTGCTTGAACTTCAGTTTGATGACGCCCGTGGCGCCGTTACGGTGTTTGGCAATGATGAACTCGGCCTTGCCCGTCATGTCCTCGCCGTCGACCTCCATAATCTTGTAGTACTCAGGGCGATGGATGAAGCATACCATATCGGCATCCTGCTCGATGGCACCCGACTCGCGCAAGTCTGAGAGTTGCGGGCGCTTGCCCTCGTTGCCCTCGCGGTTCTCCAGTCCGCGGTTCAACTGCGACAGGGCGATGATGGGGATGTTCAGTTCCTTGGCCAGTCCCTTCAGGTTGCGGCTGATGGTCGACACCTCCTCCTGGCGGCTGCCAAACTGCATGCCCGAGGCGTTCATCAACTGCAGATAGTCGATGAGTATCATCTTCACCCCGTGGTCGCGCACCAGTCGGCGGGCCTTCGTGCGGAGTTCAAAGATGCTGAGCGCCGCCGTGTCGTCGACATAGATGGGCGCGTCGATGAGTTGGTTGATGCGGGCATCCAGTTGGTTCACTTCGACGGGACTCAAACGACCGCTCTTCAGCGTCTCGCCCGGTATCTCGCAGACGTTCGATATCAGTCGGTTTACCAGTTGCACATTGGCCATTTCCAGCGAGAACATGGCCACCGGTATGCGCATGTCGACGGCCATGCGTTTGATCATCGACAGGATGAAGGCCGTCTTACCCATAGCCGGGCGGGCGGCGATGATGACGAGGTCCGAATTCTGCCAGCCGTTGGTGGCCTTGTCCAGTTTGGCGTAGCCGGTCGAGATGCCCGAGAGGCCATCGGTGCGGGCCATCGTCTCCTTCAGTCGCTCCATTGCCTCGTCGATGACGGGGTTAATCTGGGTGTACGAGGTGCGCTGCGTCTGCTGGGCTATGGTGTACAGTTCGGCCTCGGTCTCCTGCATCAGGTCGGCCACGTCCTTCGTGGGGTCGAAGGCATCGCCCAGCACGCGGCTGGCAAACGTTATCAGTTTGCGGGCCTGGTACTTCTGGTGGATGATTTTGGCCTGATAGTCGATGTGGGCCGAGGTGATGACGTTCTGCGTCAACTGGGCGATGTACACCACACCGCCAGCATCCTCCAGGCGCCCCTGCGACTCCAGGTACTGGGGCACGGTGATGACGTCCACCGGCCGCTGGTTCACCTGCAAGGCCTGAATGGCCTCGTAGATTACCTGATGCCGGTGGTCGTAGAACGACTCGGGCGAGAGCAGGTTCTGCACCTGTTCGTACGACTCCTGCTCCATGAGCAAGGCGCCCAGGACGGCAGCCTCGAAGTCGAGTTGCTGCGGCTGTTTGTGTCCGTAGGCATCCACCTGTGGCACCTCCACCACCTGGCGTTTCTGGGGTCGCTTGGCGCGACTATTCGTTGAGTTTGTTGTTGGCATAAATGAATCGAAATGGGGTGCAAAGTTAAAAAAACTTTGGCATACAAGCAACAGTTCGCCGTGTTATTATTTCTATTAAATAATGTATAAACGCTTGCCAGTTTAGCAAAATCTCACTATCTTTGCCACGAAAATGCTCGTTTAACAACTATATCCAACGAACTATGAAGACACGGAACAAGATTATTCTCGCCCTGCTGAGCCTGACTTTGGCCCTGGGCAACGCGACGACCGCCCTCGCCGGCAAGAACGCCGACATGCGTGTGGCCTACGTACTGAAGAATCTGGGCGTGAAGCGCGACGTCCAGCAGAAACTCCAGCCCCTGCTCCAGAGTTTCCTGGCCGACAAGAAGGCGGCCACCAAGGCCTACGACGACCTGAAGGACAAACTGAAGCCCAGCATCGAGGCCGGCACCATCACGGAGAAGCAAGCCCAGCAGTTGCTGACCCTGAAGTGGCAGGCCAACGAGAAGGAACTGGCCGTGAAGCGCCAGTACGAAGGGAAGTTCAAGACCGTGCTGACGGCCAAGAAGACCTACCTCTGCTTCGACCTGCTCAACGACAAGAAGAGCAAGGTGCGCGGGGAGGAAGAGGATTAGGGATTAGGGATTAG
>JAFSXQ010000070.1 GCA_017444005.1 Bacteroidaceae bacterium
AGGTTGCGGCGTTGCATCGTGCCGTCCTCTTCCTCCTGCCAGCGCCCGTCGGTACGCACAGCGTATGCCTCCACCGTTGTGGCGGGGGTGACGAAGATGTGGTCGATGCGGTTCGGCGTGTGGTTCTGGTACTTGAAGCCATTGTAGGTTCCGACTTCGGCAAAGCGCATGGCGGCGCACGCGTAGCAGTCCTTCAGCACACCGGAGGCCGTGAACAGCGTGTAGAGTTCGTCCCGCTGGTCAACGTTGAAGTCGCCCGTCAGCACCGCCAGTTTCTTGCCCCCGTCGGTCATCGCCGTAATGCGCTGCATCACCAGTTTGGCGGCCTCGCTACGCGCCTTCACCCCCACGTGGTCCATGTGCAGGTTCAGGAAATAGAACTCCTTCCCGGTCTGACGGTCGCGGAAGTGGCCCCACGTGCAGATGCGGATGCACGCAGCATCCCATCCCAGGGCCGGACGGTCGGGCGTCTCGTTGAGCCAGAAGTGGCCGTCGTCCATCAGTTCCACCCGCTCGGGGTTGTAGAAGATGGCGGCATATTCACCCCGGGTCTTGCCGTCGTCGCGCCCCACGCCTATCCAGCGATAGCCGTGCAGTTCCCGTTCGAGGTCCATCAACTGGGGATGCAGCACCTCCTGCGCCCCCAGCACATCGGGCCGCTCCCACAGGATTTGCCTGCACATGGCCGGGTAGCGACGCTCCCAGCCGTTGCCCTTGACGCTGTCCTCCTGGTTCTTGTACCGGATGTTGTAACTCCCTACGGTCAGTTCCTGTGCCGCAGCCGCGATGCTGAGCAGACAGGCAAATACGATGAAATAGAATCTTCTCATATCTTTATATATGTGTGCGAATTGCGGTTCTGTGATGCAAAAGTACAAAATCCAAGTAACATACGCACGCGTTTTCGGGACAAAGTTGTACGTTTTTGCGACAAACGGCTTCCCGAGCCTTCTTTCGACCGCAAGTTGTCGTAATTTGTGACGGAAAAGTTTGGCGGTACGACAGGTTTACACTAATTTTGTGCTAACCAACACGGGTGAATATGTATAGAAACATGAAGAACGCGACGAACAGCCGTCGGCACAGAACGCTACTAGCGTTGACGCTGCTATTGACCACTTTCGTACAGGGCGCCGGAGCCCTGAGCCTGCGAACCGTCGACACGCACGACGGGCTGTCCAGCATGTTTGTCCTGTCGCTCTATCAGGACGACACGGGCTACGTCTGGGCCGGAACGTATAACGGTGTGTCCATTCTCGAGGGCAACAACTCCGCCGTCATGCCCCTGCGCGGCGGTCTGTTCGCCTCGCTCAACGGCAACGTCATACAGGGCATACAGGGCGGTCGGCACGGGCAACTCTGGTTCCACTCCAACTTCGGCCTCGCCCACTGGGACGAGACGCGGCTCGAGATGCACCGATTCCCCGACATCAACGGCAACTACAAGTTCGCCGTCTCGCCCAACGACGAGGTCATCGTGGTGTCGCAGGAGCGCGGCCTCCAGTACTACAACACCGCCAGCCGGCAGTTCAGCACCCTCTCGTTCAAGAACCTGAAATACCCGGACATCCTGGCGATGACCATCGACGCCAACCACCACTGGTTCGTGGCCTCCCGCCAGCAGGTGTACGAGACCGAAATCGTGACAGCCCCCGACGGCACATGCACCTTCCGCCCCATCCGCCAGTTCGACTACGACGGCGGGCGCATCACCTGGGCCTCCATCCGCGGCGAGGACGTCTTCTACATCGACGACACCGGACTGCTCTGTCTGGGCAACGTGCACAGGTTCAAGCCGCAACGCCTCTTCTCCGTCGCCCAACTGATGCAAAGGCGGGGGAGCATCAAGGCCATCGTCCGCTACGGCGACGACATCGTCATCGGCTTCACGACGGACGGCGCCGTGCGGATGCACAAAGGTGCGGAAGGCGGCAGCGGGGAGTGGCAGGAGGCCGGCCTCGACGTGAAGTCAGGCGTCTTCGACCTGATGTGCGACCGCCGTCAGAATATCCTGTGGGTGGCCACCGACGGCGAGGGCATCAAGTACTTCGCCGACGAGCCCTACGACCTGCGGACGGAGACGTTCCAGCAGTTGCCCTACGTGATCTCGACACCCGTCCGGGCCATACAGAAAGACCGCAACGGCGACCTGTGGATAGCCACGAAGGGCGACGGCCTGCTCTGCTATCCCGGCTACGACCCAAAAACGGGGGCTTCGGGCGAGGTGCAGCACCTGACCACCGCCAACAGCGCCCTGCTCCACAACTCCGTCTATTGCCTGACCGAGGGGCCTAACGGCATCGTCTGGATGGGTTCCGACGGGCGCGGCATCAACTACTACATCCCCTCGCAACGCAAGATTGGAGTGCTGGACGTGGGCAGCCACAACGTCTTGAACGTACATGGGCTGTGTGCCGTCGGCGACGAACTGTGGGTGGCGGCCTGGGGACAAAGCATCTTCCGCATCCGGCTGCGCTGGGAGGGCGACCGCCCCGTCGCCGACGACATCCGCCAACTGCTCTACGAACCGGGCCACTGGGAACTGGCGCAGTTCCTGGCCGCACAGCCCGACGGCGACTACGTCTGGGGCGCCAGTCGCGAGAACGGTGTGGCGCGCATCGACCGGCGCACCCTGAAGACGCAGGCCCTCCACTTCGACGAGCCGCGCCTCAGCACCGTCAACGACGTGGTTTCGCTGAACACAGCCGCCCCCGAAGGCATCCTGTTTGCCACATCGGCAGGCCTGCTGCTCCAGCCTCGCGACCTGAAACGCCCCTCCATCTGCCTCAACGACCAGTTGGGCATACCCCGCCAACCCGTCCGTTCCATCATCTACACCCCGAACGGCCACATCTGGTTCTGCACGCCCCACGAACTGATTCAGTGCAACGCCCAGACGTCCAACTCCAACCGCTACGGCATCGGCGGCGACATCAAGGTATCGGAGTTCGTCGAGGGGGCGACGTTCTACGACCGGGACCTGGACGTGAAGTACTTTGGCGGCACAGGCGGCGTGGTCGTCGTTTCGCCCCTGCACGAGCGTCCTACGGACTTCACCCCCGACGTCACGTTCCACGACATCGTCTTCTCCACGGGCGACATGCAGACGCGCCCCATCGTGGGCACCGGGCCGATAGAGATCGCCTACAACCAGAACTACTATTCCGTGAAATACGACGCCATCGACTATCTCCACGCCAACAACTACGCCTTCGAATACCGGCTGGGAAACAACGACTGGGTGGACAACGGACGGGCCCGCAGCATCTCCTTCGTCAACCAGCCGGCCGGCAACTACACGCTGCAGGTGCGCTACCGCAAGGGCAACTACCTCAGCCCGGCCTACGAACTGCGCATCAGGGTCCTGCCCCCCTGGTGGCAAGCGTGGTACATGCGCATGCTCTACCTGCTGGCCACCCTGGCCCTCGTCGCGTACGGTATATATAGGTATATCCGCAAGCAGCAGCGGCGCCAGCAATACACCATCGAGCGCATGAACGAGCGGCACCGCGAGGAGGTGTACGAGAGCAAACTCCGCTTCTTCACCAACATCACCCACGAGTTCTCCACCCCGCTCACCCTCATCAGCGGCCCCTGCCAGCGCATCCTCGACACACCGGGCGCCAGCCCCGCCGTCAAGGACTACGCGACGCTCATCCAGCACAGTTCCACCCGCCTCAACAACCTCATCCAGCAACTCATCGAGTTCCGCCGCATCGACACCGGCAACCGCACCATGCGCATCACGGAGACGGAGGTGACGAAATGCCTGTGCGACACCGCCGTCAGTTTCAACCTCGAGGCCGAGAAGAACCACATCACCTATAAGGTCAGCGCCCAGCCCGGCCTGACGTGGCCCACCGACACGAACGCCTTCAACACCATCTGCATCAACCTCATCTCCAACGCCTTCAAGTACGTCGAGGCCAACGGCACCATCATCGTCCGCCTCGCCATCACCGAGAACGACCGCCTGCGGTTTATCGTCAGCAATTCGGGGCGTGGTATCAGCCAGGAACAAATCGACCGCATGTTCAACCGCTACGCCATCCTGGAGGTGCTGGAGGACGAGACCAGCGCCCGCGGCTTTGCCCGCAACGGCCTGGGGCTGGCCATCACGGAGGGCCTCGTCAAGGGCCTCGACGGCAACATCCACGTCCAGGGCGAGGAGCACCTCACCACGTTCACCGTCACGCTGCCCCGCCTCGAGGTCAATGCCGATTCGGCACCCGCAGCAGGCTACGTAGCACCGCAGCACATCGAGGAACCCCTGCCCCACGACCTGCCCGCCACGCCCCAGTTCGACGCCTCGCGCTCCACCATACTCGTCGTCGACGACAACCAGGAGATGACCTGGTTCCTCGTCGACCTGCTCCAGAAGGAATACAACGTCCTCCCCTACACCGACCCGCAGGCCGCCCTCGAAGCGTTCCGGCGGGAGCGCATCGACCTCGTCGTCTCCGACATCATCATGGAGCCCTTCGACGGCATCGAACTCTGCCGCCGCATCAAGGAGGACAGCCTCACCCGCCACATACCCGTCATCCTGCTCTCCTCCCGGCAGAACGAAGACACCCAGGTGGCCACAGCCGAGGCCGGCGCCGAGGCCTTCATGAGCAAGCCCTTCGACCTCAACTACCTGCGCTCCGTCATCCAGAACCTGCTCAAGCGCAACCGCACGCTCAAGGACTACTTCAACTCCTCCATCAGCGCCTACGACCTGGTCGACGGCAAGCGCCTGCACCACGAGGACAAGGAACTCATCGACCGCATGACCCGAATCATCAACGACAACCTGGCCAATCCCGACCTCTCCACCCAGTTCGTGGCCCAGGAGATGGGCATCGGCCTGCGCAACATCTACCGCAAGATGGCCACCTTCACCGAACTGACCCCGAAGGACATGATTCGCGAGGCCCGTCTCGAACGCGCCCGCCAGTTGCTCACCCAGACGGGCATGAGCATGGAGGAGGTTTGCTACCAGGCCGGCTTCGGCAATCGCGGCACGTTCTACAAACTCTTCGCCGCCAAGTTCGGCTGTACGCCCAAGCAGTACCACGACGAACAGACGAGCCGGGCCAAGGAAACGCTGAAGAAGAAGGGCTGATTGATGTTGACAGCGTTACAGTGTTACAGTGTTACAGTTCCAAAACAAGGAGTGCAAAGGCTAAAAATAACTCTATATAAATATATATATAAATATATAGAATTTTTCTTGGGTACGTTGACGGACGTTTTTGGAACTGTAACACTGTAACGCTGTAACAAAACGTGTAGCCGGGCCACGAGAAACACGTTAGTAACGTGAGGGGCGAAAGGACGCGTCGTTAGGAGCGAAAGGACGCGTCGTGCAGGCCTGCACGACGCGACGCTATGCGAAATCAGGGACGGGGCTGATTTTCCCGATTACTTGCTATATTTCCTGCCGTCGGTGATGTACAGCCCGTGTTCGTGAAGGGTGGTGCGGCGACCACTCAGGTCAAAAGGGACTTTTACCATTGTCTCGCTTTCTCCCTTTCTCTTTGTCCCGTTTTCTCCATCTCTCATGGTCTCCCCGATGCCTGCGGACAGTTCCTCGGCCGTCTGTGTGGAGAACTGGAGGGAGGCCATCTGATAGGCATTTGGGCGCGACTTGGTGCTGTAGCCGAAGCGCAGGTAGACGTGGTGGACGCCCGTGATGGGCTGCGTGGCGGCAAGGACGATGCCGTTGTCGTCCTCCTTCGTGGCTGTCAGGGTGGCTACGGGTTCGCTGTCCTTCCGGTCGAGGCAGACCTGTATGGTGGCCGTGCCGGTATAGGGTACGCGCCCCAGGCGGACGGCCAGGCTCTGGGCCGGAGTGGTGCCGAAGTCGACGTTGTCGTAGACGGCCCATGTGCCTTCCTTCAGGCTGATGACCGGTTCGCCGTCGTTGTCCACCAGGAAGGTGCCACCCTGATAGTCCAACTCGGTGATGGGGAGCGGGGCGTAGGCGTCCTTCTGCACCGGGGTGAGCACGCAGTTGACGGCGGCGCTGGCGGCTGTGGAGCAACTGAACGAGTTGGTGGCGTTCTCCAGCGTGGACTTCGTGAGCCAGGCCGAGGTGGTGACGCCGCGTTCGTTGCGGTTGTTGTAGGCCAGAAGGGCGTTCTTCAGGAGCCAGTCGACCCGTGCCGGACGGCAGAGGTCGAGCACATAGCGGCGCACGTAGCGCATGAGTATGCCCTTGAAGCCGCAGAGGTCGCCGTCGTTGACCTGACAGACGCTGATGAATCCCTCGCTGTTGCAGAGGTGGCGGACGGTGTAGTCGACGATGAGGTCGGCATCCCTGCGGTACTGTTCGTTTCCGTAGTGGTTGTAGAGCAGGACGGCGGCGCCGAGCATGGTGCCCTGGTTGTAGGTGGAGGCCCAGTTGTTGCGGCGCTCCTTTCCTTCCTCGTCACGGGCCACGCCTCCCGTCTCGGGGTCGATGGTGAAACTGTCGTAGACCTGTCCCGTCTGCATGTTGGCCAGGCGTTCGCGCTGCTTTGCGTAGAGGTCGCGCGCCTTCTCGAAGTATTCCTCACCGGCTCCGGCCATACCCAGGTAGCAGGCGGCCACCTCCGTCGGGCCCATGATGCAGGAGTTGGTGCCGGTGGCGCTGCCCGACTGCTCGGCCCAGCGCATCATGCCCCATTCGGGCATGTAGGCCCGGCGGTAGATGATGTCGAAGTTCTTCTTGGCGGCGTTGAGATACTGGCTTTCGCCCGTTATCCAGGCCATGCGCGCTACGGCGATGATTTGCCACATGACGTCGTCGTTGAAGTCGTGGCCAAACCAGTTGTAGGTGCTGTTGTAGACCAGATGGTCCCACGACGAGCCGACGTTCTGGTTAAACCAGTTGTAGTCGGAACGGCACAGGTCGAGGTACTTCTGCAGGCCCGTGGCTTCGTAGGCGTCCAGGCCCACCTCCAGCATCTCGGCATTGCCCCAGCCGCCGCTGCCAAAACTGCGATACGAGTCGTGCCGGGTGACAAAGGCATCGATGAAGCGGTCCATAGCCTCCTCGCGCAGGTCGGCGTTGAAGGCGGTCTTCGGTTCCACGGGGACGAACTTCCACAGTTGGGTGTTGTCGTCTGCGTCTGTGGCCAGGCTGGGCAGGGAACCGTCGGCCAGCGTGCCGGCCGTCAACAGGTTATTGCCCGTCGTCGGCTTCATGCGGTAGATGCCTCCGGCCTCGTCGACGGCCTCCAGACGCCAGCGGCCACTGGTCATCGAGGTGGTTTGCCGTGTGGTGGCACCGCGCCCGGCACCTGCCAGTGCCAGATAGGCTCCGGTGTAGACGTTGCGCAGGGTGTAGTTCGCGCCCACGGTCCCCAGCGTCCACTGTTGGACGGGCACGTCGGTCTCCGCCCAAATCTGTACCTCGGCGTTGTTGGCCCTCGAGGCATCCTTTACGAAAAGCGACTTCCCCGTAGCCGAGACGGGAACGATACGGTAGGTCTGGCCCTCTTGCAACTGGGCCATCGAGGGCTGTCCGATGGCCAGCATGGCAAGGACGGGGAGTAGGGCGGAAATTCTCTTCATCATGTCCGGTTGTGATTAAGTTTGTGCAAAATTACAGATTATATGGCAGATTCCATGCTTTAACCGCGTCTTATTTGTACGATTATGTGACATTTCGCTATATTTAACGGTTTCTTGGCGCTTTTGCTATCTGCCTGCTGCGGGGAACGCTGTTTTTTTCCTATCTTTGCATTGGAATCCGTTAAATATGATTAGGATGAAAGATAATCGCAACGTGCCCGCGGGGCAGATTGAGAGTAAAGACCACTACGTCATCCTCGACGGACTGCGCGGCGTGGCAGCCTTGATGGTGCTGGTGTTTCACGTCTTCGATGCATGCAGTTCCAACATCATTCCTCACGGCTACCTGGCCGTCGACATGTTTTTCGTCCTGTCGGGCTTCGTCATCGGCTATGCCTACGACGACCGCTGGCAGCGCAGCCTGACCACGGGCCGCTTCTTCCGCCGTCGGCTCATCCGTCTGCACCCGATGGTGCTCATGGGGGGACTGATAGCCGGTCTGGTGTTCTTGGGACAGGGGCGACTGATGTGGGACGGTACTCAGGTCTCGCCCGGTTGGGCGTTGCTGTCCATGTTCTGCGGCATGCTGTTGCTGCCGGCGCTGCCGGGCAGTCCCATCGAGGTGCGTGGTTTCGGCGAATACTTCCCCTTGAACGGCCCGTTCTGGTCGCTCTTCTACGAATACATCGGCAACATTCTCTATGCCCTCCTGCTGCGCCGCCTCAGCAATCGCATGCTGGGCTTGGTGGCAGTTGTCTCCGGCGCATTCGTCCTGCAGACCTGCCTCCAGTGCGGCTACCTGGGCGTGGGCTGGTCGGCTGCCGACGGCGGTTGGTGGTTCGGCTTCGTCAGGATGCTCTTCCCCTACACCGTCGGGATGCTGATGGCCCGTCTGTTCCGTCCCGCAAAGGTGCGCCACGCGTTCCTTTGGTGCAGCCTGCTGATACTGGCCGCCGGCCTTATGCCCACCCTCGACTTGGGCGGTGCCGCATGGGCCAACGGACTCTACGATTTCCTCTGTGCCGCCCTCCAGTTCCCCGCCATCGTGTGGATGGCCGCGTCCGACAGCCACTCCGGTGAGTCCACCCTGCGGCTGAGTCGCGTGCTGGGCGACCTGTCCTATCCGCTCTATGCCATCCACTATCCCTTCATGCTGATTCTGTTCGGGCGTCTGGGCTTCGATGGCACCCTCTACGATCCGCACCTTGTCCTCAACGAATGGCCGCTGGCCGTGGGCATCACGCTGGGGTGCCCCGTCCTTGCCTGGCTGCTCCTGAAATACTACGACCAGCCCCTCCGCCGTTGGCTGTCTGCGCGGTAATGTTCATCACAAAAAAACGATAGTAAAACTATGAAAAGAATCATGCAACTCATCGGAATCGGCCTGCTTTCGACTGGCAGTTTAGTGGCTTCGCCTTCATCGCCCGCACAGGACGACCATCGCCCCACTGCCTTCATGGTATCGGATGCCCACCTCGACACGCAGTGGAACTGGGACATCCAGGCCACCATCGGCCACCACATCCGCGCCACGCTGGAACAGAACCTGGCCCTCATGCGCCACTATCCCGACTACATCTTCAACTTCGAGGGTGCCGTCAAGTACTACTGGATGAAGGAGTACTATCCCCAGTACTGGCAGGAGTTGACCCAGCGCATCCGCGAGGGCCGCTGGCACCTGGCCGGCAGCAGTTGGGACGCCAACGAGGTCATCGTCTGCTCGCCCGAATCGTGGATTCGCAACATCCTGCTCGGCCAGACGTTCTACCGGCAGGAGTTCGGCACGGAGTCGAACGACGTGTTCCTGCCCGACTGCTTCGGCTTTCCCTACTACATGCCGACGGCGGCTACCCATTGCGGGCTGATAGGCTTCTCGTCGCAGAAACTGATGTGGCGCACCAGCCCTTTCTATGAGGACGGAAAGAAATATCCCTTCACCGTAGGGCTGTGGCAGGGCGTCGACGGCAGTCGCATCATGATGACCCACGGCTTCAACTATGCCCAGCGCTACGACGAACAGGACCTCTCCTACAATCAGCGGCTGGCCCGCGAGATTGCCGAGAGCCCGCTGGGCATCGCCTTCCGCTACTACGGCACGGGCGACACCGGCGGCAGCGCCGACCTGCCCAGCGTGCGCTCCGTCGTGCGTGGCATTCACAGCGACGGTCCCATCAAGATTGTCAGTGCCGCATCCGACACCATATACAAGATGTATCAGCCCTACGACCAGCACCCCGAACTGCCCGTGTTCGACGGCGAACTGCCTATGGACGTGCACGGCAACGCTTGCTATACTTCGCAGGCGGCCATGAAGGTCTACAACCGACAGTTGGAACACCTGGGCGACGCCACCGAACGGGCCGCCGTCGTGGCCGACTGGCTGGGTGTGCAGAAGTATCCTATTGAGGAGATGACCACCAACTGGCGCCGCATGATATGGCACCAGTTCCACGATGACTTGACGGGCACCAGCATTCCCCGTGCCTACGAATTCTCGTGGAACGACGAACTGATTGGCCTGAAACGTTTCTCCAGCGTGCTCGGCACCAGTGTCGACGCCATTTCGCGCCAACTCGACACGCGCGTCGGCGGAGAGCCACTCGTGCTCTACAATACCGAAAACTTCCCTGTAAAGACGGTTGCCGCCATCGACCTGCCCAGCGACAAAAGGGGCTACACCGTCGCTGACCAGCAAGGGAAGGCCGTCCGCTCGCAACTCGTGCGCAAGGCCGACGGCTCGGCCAGCCTCCTCTTCGAGGCCACACTGCCCCCAACCTCCTTTGCTGTCTACAGCCTGAAACAGGGCGGCAAGCCCGTCTCTTCCGCTGCGATTCCATTGCAGCAGAAGATAGAGAACAGCCGCTACCGCCTCACGGTCGACCGCTACGGCGACGTGACCTCCATCTTCGACAAGCAGGCCCAGCGCGAACTCATCGCCCAGGGACGTGCCCTGCGCCTCGTCGTCTTCGACTACTGCGAATCGCGCACCTGGCCCGCCTGGGAGATACAGAAGGCCACCCTCGACCGCGACCCGCTGCCCATTCACGACAACGCCAGCGTCTCGCTGGTGGAGGACGGCCCCCTGCGCCGCACCCTGCGCGTCACCAAGACCCTCGGCGAGAGCCAAATCACCCAGTACATCAGCCTCTACGAAGGCACACTGGCCGACCGCATCGACTTCCGCAACGAGGTGGAGTGGCGTTCGCTGAATGCCCTGCTGAAGTGCGAGATGCCGCTGAGCGTCAGCAATCCCGAAGCCACCTACGACATCGGCCTGGGTAGCGTGCGACGCGGTAACAATCGCGACAACAGTTTCGAGGTCTACAGCCACGAGTGGACCGACCTCACCGACCGCTCGGGCCAGTACGGCGTGACGGTGCTCAACGACTCGCGCTACGGTTGGGACAAGCCCGCGGACAACACCCTGCGCCTCTCGCTCCTCTATTCGCCCAAGTGCGACGACAGTTACTACCGCTATCAGGCCCGTCAGGACTTCGGCTATCATGAGTTCACCTATAGTCTTGTCGGTCACGAGGGAGCCCTCGACCACATGGCTGCCATCCAGCAGAGCACGGCACTGAACAGCCCCGTCAAGGTGTTCCGCGCTACGAAGCATACCGGCAGCCTTGGCCGCTCGTTCTCCTTCGTCGAGAGCAGCAACCCCAACGTGCTCGTCCGCACGATGAAGCGGGCCGAGGTCTCGGACGAATACGTTGTTCGCCTGCACGAAATCAGCGGAAAGGCTGACCAGCAGGCCCGTCTCACCTTCCCCTCGCGCATCCTTCGCGCCGTGCGTGCCGACGGAACGGAGAAGGAACTGGGCACTGCCTCGTTTGCGGGCAATGTCCTCAACGTTGACATCAAGCGCTTCGGCCTCGCCACCTACAAGGTTGTTCTCGAAAAACCGTCCGCCAGTGGCCCCGCTCTCGAAAAACCGTCCGCCAGTGTGTCTCGCGGTTTACCCGCGAGCATCGCCTACCAGCCCATCGCCCTCACCTACGACCGCAAGTGCACCACTTACAATGAGTTCCCCGGCGCCGGATCCTTCGACGGCGAATACAGTTATGCTGCCGAACTGCTGCCTGCCGACCATCGGCTGGTGAGCGACAACGTGCCCTTCACGCTGGGCGAGTACGACACCGCTAACGGTCACACCTGCAAGGGCGACACCCTGCAGTTGCCCGAGGGAGGCTTCACCCACGTCTATCTGCTGGCCGCCAGCGACCGCGACGACCGCAACGCCACCTTCCGCCTGGGCCCGTCGGAGCAGACCGTGAGCGTACCCTACTACACCGGCTTCATCGGCCAGTGGGGCCACGAGGGGCAGACCCAGGGCTACCTGAAGACGGCCGACATCGGCTACATCGGCACCCACCGCCATTCGTCGGAGGGCGACGTTCCCTACGAGTTCACCTACATGTTCCGCCTGCGCCTCGATGTGCCGAAGGGCGCCCGCACCATCGTCCTGCCCAACGACGAGCACATTGTCCTCTTTGCCGCTACGGCAGCCACCGATACCGATGCCGCCACACCGGCTGCCCCCTTCTTCACGACCAGCAACCGCGACAACGACCTGCCCCTCTCCGCCACCGAGAAGAAGCAGTCGACGCCCAATCTGCTGCTGGGAGCGCAGGTCATCCGTTGTACGGGCTACGTCAACGACCGCGAGAAACCCGAGTTCATGGTCGACGGCGACCCCGAAACGAAGTGGTGCGACGTGGGGCAGGCCCCCAATATCGTCGACTTCGACCTTGGGGAGGAGAAGGAAATCCGCTCATGGAACCTGCTCAGTGCCGGCAGTGAGCACAGTTCGTACATCACCCGCTCCTGCATCCTCATGGGCCGCTCGGACAGCACTGAGGAATGGCGCGTCATCGACATGCTGGACGGCAACAAACAGAACCACGTGGACCGCGAACTGGCCCCCACGCGCATCCGCTACGTCCGCCTCATGGTCACCGGCCCGACCCAGGAAACGGGAGACGACGGCACGCGCATCTACGAACTGGAACTCCACTAAGCGTGGAACGCTCTTAAATGCAGACCCATACAGGAGGGGCTTTTTTACGACAAAAACCTTAGGTAAGGTCGTGCGGTTCGAGGATTTTTTATTATCTTTGCACCAATAAAAGTGATTTGCCATGAAAAAAGCGTCGGCAACGATGCCGCTCCCGGGGCGAAATGAGGGTATAGGCATGCCCTCATGGGATAGAATCAACCCAATCGGTCAAATCCTATCAACATAAAGAAGTAATGTATGAAACATGTAAGATTTTGGTCAGCGATGCTCCTCGTGGCAGTCCTAACGGCCTGTGGCAACAAAACAGAAAAGGAAAACAGTATGGAAAACACATCGACGGTCTATCTGACCCGGGAGATAACTCCCGAAGCATTAGTGAGAATCTACAAGGCCCTGGGCGTGGAGGCTACGGGGCGAGTGGCTGTAAAAATGAGCACAGGCGAGGGCTCGAACCCAAACTACCTGAAGCCCGAACTCATCAAGGACCTCATCCAGGAGGTGAACGGCACCATCGTGGAGTGCAACACGGCCTACGGCAACGCACCCGAGGACATCGGGGACGACCGCAACAACTCGGAGAACCACTGGCGAGTCATCGAGCGACACGGCTTCACCCCCATGTTCCGCGTGGACATCATGGACGAGGAGGGCGAGATGCACATCCCCGTGCAGGACTCGACGCACCTGAAGTACGACATCGTGGGCACACACATGCAGAACTACGACTTTATGATTGCTCTCAACCACTTCAAGGGGCACCCCATGGGTGGCTACGGCGGTGCGCTGAAGAACCTCTCCATCGGTTGCGCCAGCCAGAACGGCAAGGCCTACATCCACTCCGCC
>JAFSXQ010000071.1 GCA_017444005.1 Bacteroidaceae bacterium
GCCCCATGCCTACGGAGCCGCCCCGGCGGGCTCGTGGACCATCTACTGGATTCACTTCTCGGGCGCCCATGCCGCCATCTACGCCCAGGGCATGCAGGGGCCGCAGAAGATAAGCGTGGCCACGGACTCCCGCATCATGGACCGCATAGGCATCTTCGAGGAAGTCCTCACCACACTCTCCTCGGGCACCAGCCTGGAGGACCTGCGCTATGCCTCCGCCCTGCTCCACCACTTCCTGGCCTCCATGCGCTACCTAGGCCAGTTCCGCCAGTCGCGCCACGCCGATGCCGGGGGCACAGCCCCAGCCAGCGGGCTGGCCATCTGCCAGGCCGCCGTGCACTTCATGCAGGAGAACGTGGAGAACCGCCTGGCCCTGCGGCAGGTGCTTGCCTACACGGGCTACTCGCAGAGCCACTTCTCGGCCCTCTTCAGGAGGCACATGGGCCTGAGTCCGCTGGCCTACTTCAACCGGTTGAAGGTGGAGCGCGCCTGCCGCCTGCTGGCGGAGACCGACCTGAAGGTGAACCAAATCTGCCACAAGGTGGGCATCGAGGACCAGTACTACTTCTCGCGCCTCTTCGCCAAGGCCAAGGGCATGTCGCCCACGGAATACCGCACGAGGTTCCCAGCGTAGGCCCCCTATTTGTACTCGCTGGGGCGCACACCGTACATGTCGCGGAAGTGTTTGGTGAAGTAGCGGGGAGTGTTGAAGCCGACGAGTTCTGACACTTCCGTTACATTGTACTTTCCCGAACGGAGCAGTTCTGCAGCCTTCTTCAGCCGGATGGTGCGCACGAACTCAAGCGGGGCCTGGCCCATGACGGCCTGCAGCCGGCGGTAGAGCGTGCTGCGCTCCATGGCCATTTCGCTGGCAAAGGCGTCGATGCTGTATTCCGTGTTGGCCATGTTGCGGTCGATGCAGTTCAGCGCCTTTTCCAGGAAACGGCGGTCGGCCTGCGTCAGCGTCCGTGGCGGGGCGGAGTCCAGTTTCTCTTCGTCAGCATCCTCCGGTTCTGCGGCATCGGCAGCCTCAATGGTTTCTTCCTCGACGATGAGGGGCTCGTCGCTCTCGCTGACAGGTTGAGTCGCCACGTGGCGCTCCCGTATCAGTTCGTCAATGCGCCGACGCATGTTGCGCCGTTCGATGTAGGAGCGCCGCAGATAGTAGAACAGGGTGACGGCCAGCATCGCGTATAGCAGATAGGCCCACCAGGTGCGCCAAAGAGGCGGACGGATGGTGAGTTTGACGGTCAGCGTCTCGCCCCAGGTCTCGCCCTGCATGGCGGCTTGCACCTCCAGTCGGTAATGGCCGGGCGGCAGTGCGGTGTAGGGAATCTTCAGGTTGCTGCCGCTACCGGTCGTCTCCACCCAGTCAGGGTCGATGCCGCGCAGGCGGTGACGGTATCGGGTATGGGAGGCGTAGGCATAGTTCAGGGCCGAAACGGTGAAAGTGATGAAGTTCTGGTCGTAGGGGAGACGGATGTCTTCGCTACCTGCCAGGAACCCTTCAATTCCAGCGATATGAAGGGCCAGCAGCCGGGGGCGAAGCGTCAGTTGGGGCAACTTCAGGCTGTCGGGATGAAAGGCATAAAGTCCATGTTCGGTGCCGAAGAACAGACGCCCATCGGGGGTGCGCGTGGCAGCGCGTTCCACAAAGGTATAGTCGCCCACACCGTCGGTCTCGTCGAAGGACAGCACTTCGCCCGACACTGTGTTTAGTCGGCACAGGCCCTTCATGGTGGCCAGCCACAGATGGCCCGAACGGTCGTCGGTGATGCTCTGGATGCAGTTGTCGGGCAGTCCGTCCGTCACGGCAAAGCGCCGCAGTTCCTGGCGGCGTTCGTCGAAGCAGAGCAGTCCGTTCTGCGTACCCACCAGGATGCGTCCCTCGCGGTCGCGGAACAGGCAGTTGCACTTGATGCTCCAAGGGTTGTCGTTGAGCAGGGCGAATCGTTGCATGTCCACTTGGAAGTCGTTCTGTTTCCCATCGATGGTCTTCAAGAAGAAGAGTCCGTTTTGGGAAGCCATCAGCCATCCGTCGGACAGGTGCAGGGCATCCACGATGCGGCGGTAATTCTGCACAACATTGTCGAGCCGCTCCATCAGATGGTCGAGCCTGCGTGTCTGCGGGTCAATGACGATAAGGCGGTTCAGGCGGCAGTTGAAGATGCGCCGGCCGTCGGGCAGTTCGTAGCAGAAGTCCACGTTGTTGCGCATCTTCGTGTCGATGCGGTCGTCGATAGCCCAGCGCACGTGCAATGCAGAGTCCAGTTCAAACAAACCGCAGTTGCGCGTCGAAACGTAGAAGTTTCCGTGTGCCCCTTGGTCGATATTCGTCACCAGCCATCCAGCGGTACCTTCCACCTGCTGCCAGCCATCATTTCCGTCCCCACAAAAAAGGCCATGCGATGAGCCAACGAGCAACCGTCTGTCGGGAAGTGGGGCAAAGCAATTCACCGAGACCTTGCCCGGAAGGCTATAATAAGGAATATGGCTCGTGTGCGAAACACGATAGACCAGCCCACTGTTGTGAGTACAGGCCCAGATGCCTCCCTGCTGGTCGAGGGTCAGGCTCTGGAGGTCGATGGGAGCATCGTCAAAGGATTCCTTCAACCTCAGCCGGGCATCGAAGTGCCAAACCTGATGTTTATTGCAGGTCCACACCTCGCCGTCGGGCGAACACCACAGATTGGCGACACCCTCATGCAGCAACACGCGGCTGACAAGTCGGCGCTGTGTGTCGAACTCCACGAGTTGATTCTCATCTCCACTGTACATACGCACGACTAGTTTGCCTTTTGACAGCATCCAGGCACGCAGGTAGTAACCTCTGTTTGCATCGCCCAGGGACAGGGTATAAAGGATGTTGTCCGACCGTTTGTCGTAACACATCATCCGACCATTGGAAAAGAGAAAATAGTCCATTCCATCGCGTCCTACGACGTCGCACACGGAGGCCCGAAGGGTGTCGGGATTCATTTCCGTGATGCGCATCACCAGCCGCGCCTGTCCCGCCTGCCAATCGTAGCACATGAGGCTGTCCTCGCCCACGTGCATCCACGCCGTACCGTCGTCATCGAGGAAGAAGTTCTGGAGCCGGCCCGTCACACCCGCTTCGTGCAACAGTCGGCGTACGTCCAGTTGTTGCAGACTCCGCGCATCAATGGCCGTCAGTTGGTGAAGCGACCGAATCCACAATCGCCCTTGTCGGTCGAAATAGTGATTGGTATTGAGAAAACTATGCACTTCAGTCGTCAGCCGACGGTCAATTTCCAAGGACTGGAACTGCTGCCCATCGTAGAGATTGATGTTTCCCTCCAGCACGGCCATCATTTGTCCGTTGGGCAGACAGACAATCTGGCGTGTCTGCGTACTTGAAAGACCGTCGGCAGTGCCTATGCGCTTCCAGTTGGCAGCCTGCAACGAGACGGTTGTAAGCAATGCCCCTAAAAAGCAGAAGAATATCTTATCGCGTATCTTCATGGTTCCTTTTTAGTTATATTTGGCGGTAAAGTTAAGAAGAAAACCTGAAACAAACGAACGTTTTCTTGAATTTTTGCACGATTTTAACAGGCAGGTTGCACAAATTCATGCACATGAGTTCCAGTGAGATTGGCTAAATTTGCAGCACAAAACCTAATAAACTATCATGAAAAGAATTAACTTCCGCCTTTTGTTCCTCACCCTCCTAATAGTGCAGATACCCCATCAGTGGGCAACCGCCCAGACATTACACGAATTCCCGTTAGCCGACGTACAACTGACGACTGCCTGGCTGCAGGAACGTGAGCGACTGGACACCACATTCCTCAATTCCGTAGACGTCGACCGCCTGCTCCACTGCTTCCGCCTGACGGCAGGCCTTCCCTCCGAGGCCCAACCCCTGACAGGGTGGGAGGCACCAAGTATCGGTTTGCGCGGGCACTTCACAGGCCACTATCTGTCGGCCCTGTCAACCCTGGTCTTCCGCTACCACGATGCGGCCCAAACGGAACGACTCCGCTACCTGATCGACGAACTGGGGCGCTGCCAGCAGGCAAACGGCTACCTGAGTGCCTTCCCCGAACAGGACTTCGACACATTGGAGAAAAATATCACATTTGGCGTCTGGGCTCCCTACTATACCCTGCATAAATTGATGCAGGGTTTGCTCGATGCCTACCAACTGGCTGGCAACGAAACGTCCCTCACCATTGTCCGTCGCATGGCCGATTGGGCCTGCCAACGTATGGAGCGACTCGCACCGGAACTACGTGAGCGCTTGCTGGAGACGCGTCAGGCCAACCCCGCCAACGAAACCGGAGCCATGAACGAAGTGCTCTTCCGGCTGTATGCGGTGACAGGCGACAAAACTTATTTGGCACTGGCCCGCACTTTTTCACCCGAGTGGTTGCTAAAGCCCCTGGAACATGGTGAAGACATCCTGTCCGGCCTTCATGCCAACACCCATCTGGTGCTTGTCAACGGCTTTGCTCAAGGCTATGAGCAGACAGGCGACGAACGCTACTGCCGAGCCACGCTGAACTTTTGGGACATGCTCCTGTCGGGACACACCTATGTCAACGGCAGCAGCAGCGGACCGCGTCCCAATGCCACTACACGCACCTCGATGACAGCCGAGCACTGGGGTGAGGCCGGACACCTGTCGAACACACTCTCTACGGAGATTGCCGAAAGTTGTGTGTCGCACAACACCTTGCGCCTGGCCTCATACCTCTTCTCGTGGACGGGCGATGCCCGCTATGCCGATGCGGCACAGAATCTCTTCTACAACGCCGTACTGCCCGTGCAGAGTCCGTCAAACGGAGATGTCGTCTACCACCTGCCACTCGGCACCCCTCGCACAAAGAAGTACCTCAACCCTACCGACTTCTACTGTTGCAGTGGTTCGTCCACCGAGGCCTTCACCCGCCTGGCTGCCGGCACCTACTGGCACACGGACACGGTGCTCTATGTCAATCGGCTGATGCCTTCCGTGCTCGACTGGAAGGAGCGTGGCATCCGCATCGAGCAAACGGGAAATTTCCCGATGGATTCGGTAGTTTCCATCAAAGTGCATACCCGAAAACGTCAGCACTTCTCACTGCGTGTACTGATTCCTTCCTGGGAGTCGGGCAAGGCACGCTATCAGACCTACAGCCAGCAGTGGCGCGATGGCGATGAGGTGAGAATCGTATTACACCCACGATTCCGACTGGAGACGCTGTCCGGCGACCCTCGACGCGTGGCCGTCTGCTACGGCCCCCTCCTCCTGGCCTTCGAGGGTGGCGAAGAACTCGCTGAACTACCCCTGAAGCGCGACGAGATGCTACAGGCACTCCGGGTCGACAATCTCGCCGAGGGGCGGTTCTCACTCCAATTGCCCGACCAAACCTTGCACCTGCGCCCCCTCTTCACGATAGACCGCGAGGCGTACAGCGTCTACGTAGGCATACAATAAATAAGTAAAAATCATAAAAACTAAAAATAGCTATGAAAGCAAAGTACCTTATCATCTCACTGCTCCTAACGACCTGTCTGCAAGCGGGAGCACAAAGTTTTATTCACCCGGGACTACTCCACAGCGAGCAGAATCTCAATCGCATTGCCCGCCAGTTGGAGGACGGGTCGAACCCCTCCGTCAAGGCTGGTTGGCAGCGGTTCACCCAGAACATCCTGCTCACAAAGAACAAGGACGGCTGGAGCGATGAAATCAAGGGCGACCAACTCATCCGAGGCGGCTCGGGCCAGAACTTTGCCCACTGCGAACGCGACTTCGGCATGTGCTACGTCAAGGCTCTCTACTGGCGGCTGAAGCGCGAAAGCAAGAATGCCAGCGAACGCCGCCTGGCCCAGCAACGCGCCGAGGAGGCTGTCTACCTGTTAAATAAGTACGCACGTAAGATTCGCGGCATCTCGGGCGACACGAACTATGCCCTGCTGACGGGTTTCCAGGGGTGGCAGGTGGCTGGTGCAGCCGAACTGTTGCGCGACTTCGACGGATGGAACGTGACCGACCAGCAGCGCTTCCGCCAGTGGCTCTACGATGTGTGGTTCACGTCGGCCATCTACTTCCTGCGCACCCAGCACGGACAGTGCGACAGCCACTACATGAGCAACTGGCCCGCGGCCAACATCTCCACGATGCAGGCCATCGGCATCTACCTCGACGACCCCTACATCTACAATTTCGCCATGATGCACATCAAACGCGGAACCACGAATGCCGCCCTGAACACCGACCTTTGCGGACGTGCACCCGAGGGCATAGAGTTCAAGGGATTCCTGCCCTACTTCTGGGACGTGGAGGCCTACAATGCCGAGCGCGGAACCCACTACCGCGCACCGCTGGGCTTCCTGAACCAGAACCAGGAGAACACACGCGACCAAGGGCACTCGCAGGTGGCCCTTGGTGCCCAGTTGCAGACGTGCGAACAGGCCTGGACACAGGGCGACGACCTTTACGGCATCGGCCACCAAATGCTGGCCGGGGGTGTGGAATACACCGCCGGGTGGGTCAGTGCTGGCGAGAAGGATTCTGTCTTCATGAAGGGCTACCCCAACGCTCCCTGGTGGACCGACTGCGGCAAGTCCGAGACCTATCAGGCTGCCATCTCCTACGACAGCCGCACCAATCGCACCCCTGTCTACCAGATGGCCATCAACCACTACGGTCGGCGTATGGGCCTCGATATGGCCTACAGTCGCCAGGCCAAGGCGCTCTGCGGCGTGGAGGGTGGAACCGGCTTCCAACCGTATTACTATAGTGATGTCATCGGCTTCGGCGACCTCCTTTTCAACGAAGACAGCCTCACCCTGCACCCCACCCGATTGGGCGGCGAAATCACGATGGTGAGCGGTCGCAGCCTGGCAACCACCCTCACGGAGACCACCCGGACTATCGTGGACGGACTCACCGACGGACAGCATCAGGCCTTTCCCGAACTGAGCAACATCGTGGATGGCAGCATTGTCCGCCTGGAACCCACGATTCTGGACGGTTCAGACGATACGGGACACTGGCAGTGGGACGACGATACCTCTGTTAAAACGCGTACACGCGAGGTTACGGTCGATCGTTCCTTGGTGCTGCGTGTCCGCTACACCAATGCCCAGGGCGTGGAGAGTGTGCAGATGTTCTCGCTCCACCGCGAGGGCGACGGTTTCCGCCCGAAGTTCGAGCCGTA
>JAFSXQ010000072.1 GCA_017444005.1 Bacteroidaceae bacterium
CCCACGCTGATTTTACCCTCGCGCAGGTTGGCCTCGCTCTCGGAGACGATGGTGTACTTCATCGCCATGCCGTTCTTCTTGTTCTTCAGACCGACGGTGGCCAGAATCTGTACGCTGCTGGTGTCCAGCGTCTTGGTGTCGATGATTTTGGCATCGAGGATGGTCTGCTTCAGCAGGGCAATCTTGGTTTCCAACTTAGCCTGATGCTCTTTGGCAGCATCGTATTCGGCATTCTCGCTGAGGTCGCCCTTGTCGCGAGCCTCGGCGATGGCAGCGCTGGCGGCGAGTCGTTCCACGCTCTCCAGGTGCTGCAGTTCGGCTACGAGTTTGTCGTAGCCCTGTTGTGACATGTAAGCCATGTTAATTTACTATTTTACGATTTACTATTTACTTTTTATTTACGATAGTCAAAAAGGAAATCCCGACGATATCGCATCGTCGGAATCCATTATGACTTTCAAATATAGTTTGGGCACACCTTTTCAGGAAGCCACGGGGCAAAGTTAGGGAGAAAAAACTATATCTCCAAACTTTTTTTCCTTTTTTAACTTATTTCTTTACTTTATAGACATAGAACGACTTGGCTGGCAGGTTGAAAGCGATGGTGTTACCACCCTGTCCGATGCGCGTCTCCACCTTTTCTTCCTTGGGCTCTATCAGGTGCGGATTGTCCACGGTGTTCTCGCCGTCGTAGTTGCTCAGGTCGAGCATCACGACACGGGCCTCACCGATTTGCTTCATGCCCTCGAGCACGAGGCTCACCGTCTTGCTCTCGCCGCAGGTGTTGGCCACCTTCACGATGACTTCCTGCCTGTCCTTGTCCCATACGGCAGAGGCCAGCACGCCGTCCTCACCCTTCTGGGGGAAGTTGCTGTTCGTGATGGGCAGCACGTTCGTACCCTTGTTCTGGGCATACAGGGCCTGCACCCAATAACTGGCCGAGCAGGCCACGCGCAGGTTATCGTACCAAATCATGTCGGGGCGCCATTGCCAGCCGTCGACGTGGCTGAACAGCGGTGCATAGGTAGCCATGTGCACGATGTCGGCATTACGCTCCAGGCCGGTCATGAAAGCGGCCTCGTAGATGCTGGCTCCGGCGTGGTTGTACTTCTTGCCGCGGTCGTGGCAGGCATACTCGCCGGCGAAGACCTTCGGGCCCTTGCGGTCATATTTGTCGTAGCGCTCCCACTGGTTCTGGAACCACGAGATGGGGCGGTAGAAGTGCTCGTCGACGAGGTCGGCCTTCTGGCGCTTCATGGCTTCCCAGCCGATGTCGAAGTCGTGGCCCTCGGAGTTCGGGCCGCTGGTGCCGATTATCTTAATCTCTGGATGAGCCTTGCGCACGGCGTCGGCCACTATCTTCACACGCTTGAAGTAGAAGTCGCCCCACTGCTCGTTGCCGATGCCCAGCAGTTTCATGTTGAAGGGCTTCGGGTGGCCCATGTCGGCGCGCAGTTTACCCCACTTCGTGTCCGTCCCTCCGTTGGCAAACTCGATGAGGTCCAGACAGTCGTCGATGTACGGCTGCAGGCCCTCCACTGTGGCCGGTGCGTGAGCCGCCTCGCGGTCCCAGTTCTGATACTGGCAGGCCATGCCCACGTTCAGCACGGGCAGGGGCTCCGAGCCGATTTCCTCGCTCAGGAGGAAGAACTCGTAGAAGCCGAGGCCGTAGGATTGGAAGTAGTCGGGATAATAGCGATAGGTGAAGGTCGACTCCCAGCGGTTCTTATTATAGGGGCGGTTCTCGACGGGGCCCACGGAGTTCTTCCAGTTGTAGCGGTTCTCCAGTGTCACACCCTCCACGATGCATCCGCCGGGGAAGCGGAAGACGCCGGGCTTCATGTCGGCCAGGGCCTGAGCCAGGTCCTTACGCATACCGTTCTCGTGTCCCTTCCAGGTGTCGACGGGGAACAGGCTGACGTGCTCCACGTCCATCGTGCCCGAACCGCTCCGGCCGTTCTCGTCGCAGAGGAACAGGCGCAACTGGGCCTTGTCGGCCGTCTTGCGGCTCTTGATGACGGCGGTGTACTTCTGCCAGTCCTTGGATGTCACCTTGATGTCGGCGCCCGAGAACTCCTGGTGCTCCTCCTGGGTGTAGGGCTCAATCATCTGTACGCGCAGCATCTGGGCCTTGCCGTCCGGTACGCGGGCATAGACGGAGAAGCGGTATTCCTTATCCTTCTCCACGCCGATGCCGAAGAAGCCCTCGTTCACCAGGCCGGTCCACCAGTCGCCGTGCCCCATCGAATGGAGGCGGGCGTAGTGAGGATTCTTGTCAAACGGGCCGTCGTCCTTTATCTCCACCTTGCCGAAGGCCTGCCATCCGAGCAGGTGGTCGGGGGTGAACTCGAACGAGCGGTTCTTCACCAGTTCGGCGTACAGGCCACCGTCGGCGGCAAAGTTGATGTCTTCGAAGAAAATGCCGTACATCGTCGGTTGCACTTCGGCCCCCGGCTTCGCGGTCTGTACGGTCAGGGTGTAGTCCTGTGCCATAGCGTTGGTGCCCAGCACGAGTGCAGCACCCAAGAAGAGTCTTTTTAGTGTCATAAGCAGGTGTGTTAGTTAGTTTTTCGGTGTAAAGATAAGGATAAAAAACCAGCCTTGCAAGTCTTTTGTCCGATATTATTCTTTTGTGTCACGAAACGGCTGACGAACGAAGTCTTTTTGGAAAACGTAAATAAAAATGTGAGGTAATATTGTGTAATCGTATATTTTTTCATACCTTTGCCTTTGTGGACTATATTTAATAAGGAATCGCGCGTATGAGACAACCGAAAACTACAGCACTGAGTGCACTGATGATGGCTCCGTGGATGGCAGCCTGGGCACAACAACAACCGAACATCGTGTTTGTGCTTTGCGACGACATGGGGTGGGGCGACCTCGGTTGCTACGGACAGCATTACATCCGCACACCCAACATCGACCGGCTGGCCCGGCAGGGTATGCAGTTCATGCAGGCCTATGCCGGCAGTCCCGTCAGTGCTCCCTCACGTGCATCGTTGATGACGGGGCAGCACAGCGGCCACTGCGCCGTCAGGGGCAACAAGGAGTACTGGGACTATCAGAACACGGTCCGTTACGGGCAGAACACCGACTTTGCCCGGGTGGGTCAGCATCCGTTGGACACGGCCCACGTCGTCATTCCCGAAATCATGAAGGCCGCAGGCTACCGTACGGCTCAGTTTGGCAAATGGGTCGGTGGCTATGAAGGTTCGGAATCGACGCCCGACAAGCGCGGCATCGACGAGTTCTTCGGCTACATCTGCCAGTTCCAAGCCCATCTTTATTACCCCAACTTCCTGAACGACTACCGGCGAGACCGCGGCGACGAGGGCGTCACGCGTGAGGTCTATGTCGACAACTTCGCCTATCCGATGTACGGTCCTGAATACCGCCAGCGCACGGTCTACAGCGCCGATACCATCCATCGTCGCGCCTTGGAATGGTTGGACCGCCAGACGCCCGACCAGCCCTTCTACGGCCTTTTCACCTACACGCTGCCCCATGCCGAACTGGTACAGCCGGAGGACAGTATCCTGAATGGCTACAAACAGCAATTTGCCCAGGACAAGACCTTCCGCGGGCAGGAGGCCAGTCGATACAACCCCGTAGAGCACGTACATGCGGAGTTTGCAGGTATGATTACCCGACTGGATGCCTACGTGGGCGAAATCATGCAGAAACTGGAGGAAAAGGGATTGGCCGACAACACTATCCTGATTTTCTCCAGCGACAACGGCCCTCATGAGGAGGGCGGGGCAGACCCGACCTTCTTCAACCGCGACGGTGTGCTGAAGGGCCTGAAGCGCTCGTGCCACGAAGGCGGCATACGCATTCCCTTCATCGTCCGCTGGCCGGGCCACATAAAGGCCGGTGTGAAGTCCAATCACCAAATAGCCTTCTGGGACCTGATGCCCACCTTTGCCGAGTTGGCCGGTGTGAAGAACTACGAGCAGAAGTTCCGCAATCCCCGGTTGGGAAAGGCCGACTACTTTGACGGAATCTCCTTCCTGCCCACCCTGTTGGGGCAGCAGGCACCCGAGCATGACTACCTGTACTGGGAGTTTCACGAGACGAACCAGATAGCCGTTCGGCAGGGCGACTGGAAACTCATTGTCAAGGGCGGACGCAGCGAACTCTACAACCTGGCCGACGACGTCCATGAGGACCACGACCTGGCAGCCCGATACCCCGAACGGGTGGCCCAGTTGGAGGCCATCGTCCGCCAGGCACATACCGAGAATCCGCTCTTCCGGGTGACGCTGCCAAAGACGCGGAAGGGCGAATGATAAAATTTTACTTGTCTCCATTTGCAGAATTACTGAAATTGCGTTATCTTTGCAAGCATAAAAGAACCTAAACTATACCACTATGACCTTAATCAAATCTATTTCCGGCATTCGCGGAACCATCGGAGGACGTGCAGGCGATACCCTGAACCCTCTGGACATTGTGAAATTCACGTCAGCCTACGCTACGCTGATACGCAAGACAACGAAGGTGAAGTCCAATAAAATCGTTGTCGGTCGCGACGCACGCATCTCGGGCGAGATGGTGAAGAACGTCGTTTGCGGCACACTGATGGGCATGGGCTTCGACGTTGTGAACATCGGCCTGGCCACCACGCCGACCACCGAAATCGCTGTCACGATGGAGAGCGCCTGTGGTGGCATCATCCTGACCGCCAGCCACAATCCCCGCATGTGGAACGCCCTGAAGTTGCTGAACGAGAAGGGCGAGTTCCTGAACAAAGCCGAGGGCGAAGAGGTGCTACGCATCGCCGAGGCCGAGGACTTTGAGTATGCCGACGTAGACCATCTGGGCCACTACTGCGAGGACAACTCCTACGACCAGAAGCATATCGACCTTGTGAAGAATCTGGCGCTTGTGGATGTGGAGGCCATCAAGAAGGCTAACTTCCGCGTGGCCCTGGACACGGTGAACTCCGTCGGCGGTGTCATCCTGCCTAAGCTGCTGGAGCAGTTGGGCGTGAAGACGGTGACCTGCCTCTACGGCGAGCCCACGGGTGACTTCCAGCACAACCCCGAACCCCTGGAGAAGAACCTGCAGGACATCAAGGCCCTGATGCAGAAGGGCGGCTACGACATCGCCTTCGTCGTGGACCCCGACGTGGACCGTCTGGCCCTGTTCTGCGAGGACGGCACGATGTACGGCGAGGAATACACGCTGGTGACCGTGGCCGACTACATCCTGCAGCACACTCCGGGCAACACCGTATCGAACCTTTCGTCAACCCGTGCCCTGCGCGACGTCACCCGTAAGTACGGTCAGCAGTACAACGCTGCCGCCGTGGGCGAGGTGAACGTCGTCACGAAGATGAAGGACACCAACGCCGTCATCGGCGGCGAGGGCAACGGCGGAGTCATCTATCCCGCCGCCCACTACGGACGCGACGCTCTCGTAGGCATCGCCCTCATCCTGACCTATCTGGCCAAGCGCGGCCTGAAGACCAGCGAACTGCGCGCCACCTATCCCCCGTACCAGATAGCCAAGAACCGTATCGACCTGACCGCAGGAACCGACGTCGACGCCATCTTGGCCAAGGTGAAGGAGATGTACACTGGCAAGGCCGAGGTGAACGACATCGACGGTGTGAAACTGGACTTCCCCGACAAGTGGGTACACCTCCGCAAGTCGAACACCGAGCCCATCATCCGCGTCTACAGCGAGGCCGCCACGATGGAGGCTGCCGACCAGTTGGGCAAGGACATCATGGATGTTGTTTATTCAATGACAAAATGAAGAAGTTAAAAGAGAGTTAAAGGGAAGTTATCGGCCTTTCTGGCCTTAAACTCCCCTTTAACTCCTAAATAAAGAAAACAATGCTTACACAGATTATCAACGGGCGCATTCTGACCCCACAGGGTTGGTTGAAGGATGGTAGCATCATCCTGCGCGACAACAAAATACTTGAAGTGACGAACTGCGACCTGGCCGTCATCGGAGCCAGCATCATCGATGCCAAGGGCATGTACGTGGTGCCCGGCGGCATTGAGATGCACGTGCATGGCGGCGGCGGGCGCGACTTCCAGGAGGGCACCGAAGAAGCCTTCCGCACAGCCATCGAGGCCCATGCCAAGCATGGCACCACCAGCATCTTCCCCACACTCAGCAGCAGCACCGTGCCCATGATTGAGGAGGCCGTGGCCACCTGTAGCAAACTGATGGCCGAGCCCGACAGCCCCATTCTGGGTCTGCACCTCGAGGGTCATTACCTCAATCCGCTGAAGGCCGGTGCCCAGATGC
>JAFSXQ010000009.1 GCA_017444005.1 Bacteroidaceae bacterium
GTCGACTCCAGTTCCTGCTTGCGGCGGTTCAGTTCGTCCTGTCGCTGGTTCAGGCTCTGTTCGCGCTGCTTCACGCGGTTCTCGCCCTGCTGAATCTGCTGGTTGCGCTGCTGCACTTCCTTCTCCAGTTCAGCCTTCTTGTTGAGGAACTTCTCCTTCACCTCCAGCAACTTCTTCTGTTTGATGACTTCGGCTTCCTTCTCAGCCTGCTGGCGCGCCTGCGCCTCGAGGCTCTTCATCTTGGCAGGCAGGAGTGAACGATAGAAATATACGGCCCACGCTCCCACGATGACCAAGGCAATGACTACGGCAATTATGTAAATCATTTCAATTTTAAGTTTAGTTAGTTAATAAGAAACGCCCTACATCCCAGAGACGGGCGTCGGCCCATCCCAAAAGACTTCGGTGCGCTGTGTATTTTACAATCTCGAAATTTCTCACTCTCCGTGCGTCTCCCGGCATCCGCCTTATTTCAGCGACTGCTCCACCTCCGCTATCAGGGCTTCGATGGCCTTCTGCATGGGTGCCGGGTCGACAGAAATCTCCATCCTCTTGTAGCGGACGGCGATGTCCAGCGAGGTCATCAGCAGATACATCTCATGGCCCTGTTCGGGGTATTTCGACGCATAGTAGTTGAATCGGCCATTAATGAGTTTCTCTGCCTCGCGGTAGATGTACTCATCGGCGCGCTCCACCACCATGGGCAGAATGCGGTTGCCGAACTTCAATTTTATCGAAAGAGGATCGCTCAGTGCCATATTCGTCCTTGTCCGTTACGCTTTCAGCAGAGCGATACACTTGTCCACATCTCGCACCAGGCGGTTCAGGCGCTGACGAGCATTGCGGGTATCGCTGTCGCTCAACTCGAGCATCCGTGCCACCTTCAGATTTTCGTATCGTGCCTCGGCATCGCGGTTCTGCTGCTTCAGTTCCTCGATTTTCCGGTCACGCTCGGCCAACCGTTCCTCCAGGGCACGATACTGCTCCTGCAACTCCTTTTCCTGCAGGATGAGTTGCCTCACACGGGTCTCGAGTAAGTGCAACAATTCGTGTCCGTTTATGTTCTTTTGGTCAGCCATTACTTCAATCTGCTCACAAAAATAGTAAATTCTTTGCTTTTGGCAAAATATTTTTACGAATTACTTCGTATCTTCGTCAATTTTGTTACGCGGCTCCTTCTTGGCCAGCATCAGTATGGTGTGCGAAAACTCCACCATCCACTGCTCGCTGTAGCCCAGCGTCTGCTGTGCCCGGCGTATGGCGGCCACGCTGCGGCGCATGGCGTCGTCCTTCCAGTCGTTCGAGTTCAGCACGTCGTGCACGGTCTTCTCCGTCATCTGGCGCAGAGCCTTGTGGAAGAACGAGGGCAGGCGCAGTTTCCACTGCATCAGTTGGCCCATAGCCATCATCAGGTTCTGCGTAAAGTCCTGGAAGACGAGGAAGTAACTCTGCACCTCCTGCACCGAACGGCACTTGCGCTTCAGGCTCTCGTCGATTTCGCGGAAGAAGTTGTCGCTCATGCCATACATGTCCGTCAGCATGCTTTGGGCACGTTTCTTCTCGCCCAGGCCCAGTTTGTTGTTCACGGTAGGCACCTTCAGGGCCTGCTTGAACACCCGCAGGTCGGGGAACACGCCCAGATTGCTGATGCCCAGACGGGCTGCCATCGATGCCTGATAATATACACGCACCAGGGTCATGAAGTCCTCCATGCCGCCAATGCGCACTTGCTCGGCCTCCTTGCGGCCGAAAAGTTTACTCAAGAATGACATTGTTCTCGTTTTCAGTATTAGTAATTAGTTCCAAATTCTCATCCGAAGGTTCATCCTCCACCTCTGAAGGCTCGCCCGCCACCTCCGCCTCGCGGATGCCGGGGACTTCCACAAGTTCCACGGGAGGCACAATTTCCACAGGGGGCTCAATCGGCGTCGGAGCCTTGCCGAACAGGCTCAACTGCCCCAACAGGATATTAATCAGTCGGGGCGCCCGGGCAATCATCGACGGTTCGCCCTCCTCCTGCATCCGGAAGGTGAACAGCCCACACCGACGGCCATCGGCCAGCCGGGCAGGTTCGACCACAATGGCCGGACCGGGACTGCGACGCTTAACCACGACAGCCAACACGACATACAACAGGGGGAACAGGGTCAGCAACAGCGACAGACTGACGACGATGTCGGTCAGCCGCATGGCCACGCGCCCCAGGAAGCGACCGAGCGCTGCCAGCATGGCCCGAACCGAATAGGAGCGTATTCCGCGTTCGGCACAATAGGCAAGCACGTCCTCGATGTCCTCCGACGGCCCCACCTGAATGGCTATATTTATCTTCTTCAACTTGCTACAGTTTTACCTTAAAGTCTGCAAAAGTAAGCATAAAACCCCACTTAGCCAATTTTTCGACGTTAAATCTTGAAAACAGGAACGTTTTTCGCACAAATATTTCGGTGTACGGAAGAAAAAGAGTAACTTTGCCCTGTAATGAAGAAAGTATTTTTAGTAACACTTCTGTTGGCTCAGGGCATATCCTTGAGCGCACAGTTTAGTCGGCTGGGCCACGACATCCGTTATCAGGCCACCCTGCAGGGTACGGCCGGCACGGGCGATACCGCCCCCTTCTGGTTTACCAACAACCGGTACGGACTGGGGACCGCAGAACCGAACAGCGGCCTGCTGAGGGCCGGCATCGGACGCGACGCCGAGGCCGACAGCCTGCGTCATTGGCGCATCGGCTACGGGCTCGACCTGGTGGGAGCCGTCCATCACGACAGCCACTTCGTATTGCAACAGTTGTATGGCGACTTCCAGTACAAGGCCGTCCGCCTCAGCATCGGCCAGAAGGAGCGGCCGATGGAGATGAAGAACCAGGCACTGTCAACCGGCGGCATGACCAACAGCATCAACGCCCGCCCCATCCCGCAGATTCGGCTCGAGTTACCCGACTTCTGGGTCATCCCCCGCACCAAGAACTGGCTGGCCCTGAAGGCCCACATCGCCTACGGCATGCTCACCGACAACCGCTGGCAGCGCAACTTCACCGCTGGCACCGACTACCTGCGGACGGCCAATTCGTTCTATCACTCGAAGGCCGGATTCGTGCGCATCGGAAACACGGATAAATTCCCGCTCACGCTGACCGGCGGGCTGGAGATGAGCGCCCAGTTCGGAGGCGAAGCCTGGAACCTAAAAGACCGCGAAGACCACGCTGGTCCCTTCGATTCTCATCAGGAACTCCCCAGTGGCGCCAAGGCCTTCTGGCACGCGTTCATCCCCGGAGGCAACGACGTGAACGACGGCGACTTCGCCAATGCCGAGGGCAACCAACTGGGTTCGTGGCACATGCGCCTCGACTTCCAAGGCCGGAGCTGGTCGGTGGGCGCATACGCCGAGCACTTCTTCGAGGACCACAGCCAGATGTTCTGGCAATACCCCTGGAAGGACATGCTCTACGGTGTGGAGGCCCATCTGCCCCAGAATCCCGTCCTGTCGACCCTCGTCTACGAGCACCTGCGCACCACCCACCAGAGCGGCCCCATCTACCACGACGGCACGGCCACACTGCCCGACGACATCTACGGCATCGACAACTACTATAACCACCAAGTCTATGGCGGCTGGCAACATGCGGGCTTCTCGCAGGGCAATGCGCTGCTGCTCTCGCCGCTGTACAACACCAACGGCAGAATAACGTTCCGCGACAACCGCGTCCGTGCCCACCACATCGGTTTGCAAGGCGAACCCACGAGGGAAATCGGATACCGCGTGTTGTATACCCACGAAAAGAGTTGGGGCACCTACTTCATACCGCGCACCGACCCCGCAAAGGGCGATTTCCTGCTGCTCGAGGCCAACTACCGCCCTCGCCAGGTGGAAGGGCTGTCGGTCGGCTTGGCCTACGGGCAGAACTTCGGGAAATTGCTGGGGCAGTCGGGCGGTGCCATGCTGACGGTATCCTACACCGGATGGATAGGAAAGGATTGAAAGTTGAAAGTTGAAAGTTGAAA
>JAFSXQ010000073.1 GCA_017444005.1 Bacteroidaceae bacterium
GAAGATTAGTAATCTTAAGGCGAGTTCCACGCGTGGAACTCATCAGTTCCATGCGTGGAACTCGCTGAAACGATACGACGCTGTGCGCGAGGTGCACAGTGTCGTCGCCCCCATCGGTATCGGTCGTATACGGCCAACTATATAGCGTCGCATTTCGTATAAACGCCCTTTTTCGGGTCGAGAAATATCATAATATCATGGAAATATCATAGGAAATATCATTCGCTGCATCGCTTTGTTTATCGGCCTTGCAAGCCATTTTATGATATTATGATATTTCTTTTCGGAAAAATTATAAAGTATGTTACGATGACCCGCAGAGTGCTTTCATCGAAATGAAATCGAAATGAATTATAGCGCGATAAAAAGAGCGTGCATAAAGTATGGTGAATTCGAAATTTTTTACTATCTTTGTCAGCGATATAAACCTGTAATGAAAGATATGAGACGTATTGCACCTATAGTGGCGCTGATTCTTCAGCCCCTTTTCTTCGGTCTCCAGGCCCAGACACGCTACGACCTGGCGCACATGCAGATGGAACGGCTCGACCGCGGAGTGGTTGCCGTCCGCACCTCGCCGGACAGCGTGACGGTGTCGTGGCGCTACCTGAACACGGATGCACAGGATGCAGAGTTCGACATCTATCGTGATGGCAAAATCATCGGTCATCGGGGGGCTTGCGAAAGTACGATGTTCGTGGATTACAATCCTTCTGCGAAGAAGACCGTCTACGAAGTTCGCCTGACAGGCAGCAAGGACAAGGCGAAGAACCGCTGGACACTGCCCGCCAATGCGCCGGTGGGCTACATCGACATCCCCCTGCAGCGCCCCACGGGCTACAAGGACGTGGACGGTCGCGAGGTGCGCTACACGGCCAGCGATGCTACGGTGGCCGACCTGGACGGCGACGGACAGATGGAAATCGTCCTGAAGTGGGACCCGTCGAACGCGAAGGACAATTCGCAGTCGGGATTCACGAACAATACGTTCCTGGATGCGTACGAAATGGACGGGAAGCGGCTTTGGCGGATTGACCTGGGCCGGAATATCCGTTCGGGTGCCCACTACACGCAGTTTATGGTATACGACCTGGACGGCGACGGAAGGGCCGAACTGGTGTGCAAGACGGGCGACGGCACCGTTGACGGACGGGGCAAGGTGATTGGAGACCCCGATGCCAACCACGTGCGCCAACTTGATACGAACGACTATCAGGCCAACGGCAATCCCGGCGAGCAGTTCCGCGGCCCCGGATGGCCCAACATGCGCCGGGGAACGGCCCGCGGCGGCTTCATCTACAAGGGGCCGGAGTACCTGACCGTCTTCGAGGGAACGACGGGAAGGGCCATCCACACCGTTGACTATGTGCCCGAACGCGGCGACCTGAAAGACTGGGGCGACAACTATGCCAACCGCTCGGAGCGCTATCTGGCCTGTGTGGCGTATCTGGGGAATGAGAAAATGAGTAATGGAGAAAATGAGAAGTTGGCCTCGGTGGTGATGTGTCGCGGCTACTACACCCGTACCGTATTGGCAGCCTGGGACTTCGACGGCAAACAACTGAAGCAGCGCTGGGTGTTCGACTCGAATAACGAGGAACGCAAATATGCCGGACAGGGCAACCACAACCTGCGCGTGGCCGATGTGGACGGCGACGGACTTGACGAGATTACCTACGGCTCGATGGCCGTTGACAACGACGGCCGAGGGCTCTACAGCACGGGCTTCGGCCACGGCGATGCCTTGCACGTGACCAGTTTCTTCCCGCTGGACGACCGCCTGCAGGTGTGGGATTGCCACGAGAACAAGCGCGACGGTTCGGACTTCCGCGATGCTCGGACGGGTGAGGTCATCTTCCAGTTGCCCGACAACACGGACGTGGGGCGTTGCATGGCGGCCGACGTGGACCCTGCGAATCCGGGCCTGGAGATGTGGAGCAGTCGCTCGGGTGGCCTGCGCAACGTGAAGGGTGAGTCGGTGGATAGCCTCGCGCGTATACCTATTAATATGGCTGTGTGGTGGGACGGCGACCTGCTGCGCGAGATGCTCGACCACGAGACGGTGTCGAAGTACGTCCCGCAGGAGCACAGTTGCCGTCCGCTGATGCACTTCGACGGCTGTCGGTTCAACAACGGCACGAAGAGCAACCCCTGCCTGGCCGCTGACATCGTGGGCGACTGGCGCGAGGAGGTGCTGGTGCGCACCGAGGACAACGAGCATCTGCGGCTCTACGTCACTCCGCTGCCCACGCCCTACCGTTTCCATACGTTCCTGCAAGACCCTGTCTATCGCCATAGCGTGACGACCCAGAACGTTGCCTACAACCAACCCACCAACGTCGGCTTCTACTTCGGTGCCGAACTCGAGGGGAGCGGTCGCACGTTCCGCGGCTGGACGTTTGATGAATTAAATGATAAATAATAAATGATAAATAATAAACAATCATTCACAATGAAACATCCCTTTCTCTTTCTCGCTGCATTTGCACTTGCAGCCATGATTTCTCCGTCTTCGGCATCTGCCCAGACGACGCGAGTCCTCTCACCCGACGGCCTCACATACCTTGACGTGAAGTTCGCAGATGGGAAGTTGTCCTATTCCGCAGGCTATCGCACCCTTGTGAAAGGCAAGAAGAAGGGCGCCAAGGTCGATACACTGGACGTGCCGATGCTGCTGGATTCGCCCCTCGGCGTCTATACCAACGTGGCGGACTTCTCGAAGGAACTCACCCTCGTGGAGACACAGCGGCCCGAAGCCACCGTCAAGCACAACTATCACCTCCGCCAAGGCAAGCAGAGTGAAATAAACAGCGAGGAGAACGGCTTGTGTCTGGTTCTCACCACGCCGAAGGCCAAGAAGAGCGGTGTGCGGATGGCCGTACAGTTCAGCGTCTTCAACAACAACATCGCCTACCGCTATCGCTTCCTGCAGGGTGGTGAGGCCGGCTCCATCATCGTCAATGGCGAGGCTTCCGGCTTCCGCTTCCCCACGGATGCCACTGCCTTCATCTGTCCGCAGAGCGACCCGATGATCGGGTGGAAACGCACGAAACCGTCTTACGAAGAGGGCTATATCTGGGACGAACCCATAACAACGCGCAGCCAGTACGGTCGTGGTTGGACCTTCCCCTGCCTGTTCCACGAGGGCGACAAGGGATGGGTACTTGTCAACGAGACGGGCGTCACCAGCAACTACTGCGGCTCTCATCTCTCTGATGCTACGCCCGACGGCCTCTTCACCATTGCCTTCCCCATGGAGGGCGAGAACAACGGCTTCGGCAGCACGGGTGCCCAAATGGGCCTCGGCAACAGCAAGACCAACGCCTACGATGGCGTCACGGGCTTCACCCCCTGGCGCACCATCACCTTCGGCCCCACGTTGAAGCCCATCGTCGAGACCACCATTGCCTGGGACGTCGTGGAGCCGCTCTATGAGCCGAGCATCGACTATCAGGGCTCGCGCAACACATGGTCGTGGATTCTCTGGCAGGACGCCAGCATCAACTACAACGACCAGGTGGCCTTCATCGACCTCGCCGCTGCCCTTGGTTGGGAAGGTTGCCTCATCGACGGCGGATGGTACGAAAACATCGGCCGCGCCGGTATGGAGAAACTCTTTGCCTACTGCAAGCAGAAGGGCGTGCGCCCCTGGGTGTGGTACAACTCGAACGGCGGCTGGAACGACGCTCCGCAGTGCGCCCGTCAGGCCATGCACAACTCCATCGTCCGCAAGCAGGAGATGAAGTGGTTGCGCGACGGTGGTGTGGCCGGCATCAAGGTCGACTTCTTCGCCGGTGACAAGCAGGAGACGATGCGCCTGTACGAAGGCATCCTCAGCGATGCCAACGACTATGGCATCCAGGTCATCTTCCACGGCTGCACGCTGCCGCGCGGCTGGGAGCGTATGTATCCTAACTATTGCAGCAGCGAAGCCGTGCTGGCCTCAGAGAATCTCTATTTCAGCCAGGACTTCTGCAACATGGAGGCACGTCATGCCTGCCTGCATCCCTTTGTGCGCAACACCGTTGCCTCGATGGAATATGGCGGCACGGCCCTGCAGAAGCGACTGCACCGCGAACCGAACAAGGGCAACACCCGACGCACCAGCGATGTCTTTGAGTTGGGTACGGCCATCGCCTTCCAGTCAAGCGGTCAGAACTTTGCCCTCACGCCCCGCAACCTCACGGAACAGCCTGCGTTCGAGATTGACTTCATGCGCCAGGTGCCCACCCAGTGGGACGAGACCCGCTTCATCGACGGCTATCCCGGCAAGTACATCGTGCTGGCTCGTCGCAGCGGCGACCGTTGGTACGTCTGTGCCTTGAATGGCCAAAAGCAGGTGCAGAACGTCAAAGTTGAACTGCCCATGCTCGCCGGCAAACAGGTCAACTGGCTCAGCGACGGCCCCGACGGCAAGTCGCCCTCTGCCCAGCAGGTTACCCTCGACAAGCGCGGCACCCTGCGTGCCGACATTCCTGGCGAGTGCGCCGTAGTGCTCTACTAAGCAGACCATGAAAAGGGGGTGTGTCGTTCAATTTGACACCCCCCCTTTTTGTTTAAACAACGAATTAAACGAATTAAACGAATTTTTGTATTACTGATAACCAAATTGCTATAAATTCGTGAAATTCGTTTAATTCGTTGTTGAAAAATGATTTCAGTCAGCCCTTCAGTTTCTGTTCCAGGTGCATGAGCATGTCGGTGGTCATGCTCTTCAGGTCGTAGTCGGGTGCCCAGTCCCATTCCGAGCGGGCGCAGGAGTCGTCCATCTTGTTGGGCCACGAGTCGGCAATCGACTGTTTCAGGGGGTCGACGTCGTACGTCATCTCGAACTCGGGACGTTCAGCCTTGATAGCCTGGAAGATGGTGTCGGGGTCGAAACTCATGGACGCCACGTTGAAGCCGTTGTGGTGGATGAGGCGGGCGGGGTCGGCCTCCATGATGTGGATGGCGGCCTTCAGGGCGTCGGGCATGTACATCATGTCCATCAGTGTGCCCTTGGCAATGGGGCAGACGAAGCGTTCGCCACGCACGGCGGCGTAGTATATCTCGACGGCATAGTCGGTGGTGCCGCCACCGGGCAGTTGCTGGTAGGAGATGAGGCCGGGGAAGCGCACCGAGCGGGTGTCGACGCCGTACTTCAGTTGGTAGTAGTCGGAGAGCAGTTCGGTGGTCACCTTGGATATGCCGTAGATGGTGCGCGGGCGCTGGATGGTGTCCTGCGGCGTATTGTCGTGCGGCGTGTCGGCACCGAAGGAGCCGATGCTGCTGGGCGTGAAGACGGCACACTGCTTTTCGCGAGCCACCTC
>JAFSXQ010000074.1 GCA_017444005.1 Bacteroidaceae bacterium
AGACCATCCTTAATATCGACATACCCGCACTGCCCCGCATGACCTGGGCCGACGCCATGAAGTACTACGGCTCCGACAAGCCCGACACGCGCTTTGACATGAAGTTCGTGGAACTGATGGACGTGCTGAAGGGCACGGGCGAGTTCACCGTCTTCAACGAAGCCGAGTACATCGGCGGCATTTGCTGCCAGGGACAGGCCTCGTACACCCGCAAGCAACTCGACCAACTGACCGACTTCGTGCGCCGTCCGCAAATCGGTGCCAAGGGGCTCGTCTACGCCCGGGTAGGGGAGGACGGCACGGTGAAGTCCAGCGTCGACAAGTTCTACCAGCCCGAAGTGCTGGAGAACCTGAAGAAGGCCATGAACGCCCAGCCCGGCGACCTCATCCTTATTATTAGTGGTCCCGACACGCTGAAGGCCCGCAAACAACTGTGCGAACTGCGCCTGGAGATGGGCAGCCGCATGGGCCTGCGCCCCAAGGACAAGTTCTCCTGCCTCTGGGTCATTGACTTCCCCATGTACGAGTGGAGCGACGAGGAGCAGCGCCTTATGGCCATGCACCATCCCTTCACCTCGCCCAAGCCCGAGGACATTCCTCTCCTGGACACCGACCCCGCCAGCGTGCGCGCCAATGCCTACGACATGGTCATCAACGGCGTTGAGGTCGGCGGCGGCAGCATCCGTATCCACGATGCCAAACTCCAGCAGAAGATATTCGAAATCCTTGGCTTCACGCCCGAACAGGCCCAGCAGAAGTTCGGCTTCCTGATGAATGCCTTCAAGTACGGCGCCCCCCCTCACGGCGGTCTCGCCTACGGCCTGGACCGCTTCGTCAGCCTCTTTGCCCAACTCGACTCCATCCGCGACTGCATCGCCTTCCCGAAGAACAACTCGGGGCGCGACGTCATGCTCGATGCTCCCGGCTTCATCGACCAGGTTCAACTCGATGAGTTACACCTTCAGGTCGACCTGCCGAAGGAGTAGCCGACGTGTATTGAAGTTGAGTTCCACGCGTGGAACTCGGCAGTTCCATGTGTGGAACTCATCAGTTCCACGCGTGGAACTCATTTTACTTCCGGCGGGCACGGTGCTTCCGGACCTTGATGCCGTCGGCCTTGATGAGGGTGAGCAGGCTCTTGGCCCATATCGCGGCCAGGTGCTGGGCGCCGTCGACGTTCGGGTGAAGGAAGAAGTTGCCGGAGTTGCCGCGTTCTTCGGTGAAGAGCGTCCGCTTGTCCTTGAAGTAGTCCCACACGTCGCGATTGCCGGCATAGACCTGGGGATAGTCGGCCACGATGCGGTCGATGACGGGGTAGTAACTGTGCAGGCGGTCGAGTCCCTCCTGTAGGTACTTGGCGCTGTTGTGGGTGTTTGGGCTGTACCAGATGGGATAGTTCAGGAGGATGCGGCAGTCGGGCACGGCTTCGATGAGTCCCTCGATAATCTTCCGTAGGTTCTGCATGTAGGTGTCGGGGCTGACGGGAGCGCCCTCGGTGGTGGTGCAGGCGCTGTCGTTGGTGCCGAGCATGATGGAGAAGTAGACCCGTCCGCCGTTGTCCTTGACGAAGGTCTTGGCGGCGTTGGTGACTTTGGCGAAGTCGTTGCGCCCGGGCAGGAATCCGTAGGTGGTGATGCCGGAGTGCCCTCCGTTGTAGACGTTGGTGGTCAGGCCTGTAGCCTCTGCCACCAGGGCGCGTGTCACGATGGGCGGTGCCTGCATGCGTGCATCCTGGAGCGTGGCGCCTGCGGTGATGCTGTTGCCGATGAACACGAGGTTGATGTCAGGCTTGGGGCCACCGCCTGTTTTGGCCAGTGCAGTGCTAAATTGGAAGTGGGTCACGCCAATGAAAAAGGCGAGGGATAGGAATAGGCGCTTCATCGTACAATCATTTTCTTACCTCTATTAATATATATCCCCTTTGTGGGCAGGTTCACGCGGCGGCCGTTGAGGTCGTAGATATATGTACCATTTGACCATTCACCATTTCCCATTTCATTTTCTTCGTGCCTCATTGTCTCAATGCCGTCGGTGTTGAGGCGGCTTTGTGTGGCATTCAGCACGGCATTGTCGCGCAGGTCGGCCTTGTTCACTTTGTGCACAAAGGCCACGAGGCGCCGGCCCGTGCCTCCGAACCCCTCCTTCTCCACGGCGGGATAGCGGATGTCGTAGGTGCCGTCTTCACTTGTCTGGAGCAGGTCGCCGATGGCCTCCTGGGTGAAGTAGTGCAGGATGACGCCGTTGTGGCGGAACACGTCCTTCAGGTCGGCCGGTGCATCGGCGTCGTCCATGCCTTTCTGGAAGTAGTTGTCCGTCGATATGCCGTCCTCCACCAGGTAGCACGACAGGTAGAGCGGTTTGCCCACGAGGTCGCGGGCCACACGGCCATAGACGTGTACCTGGCCGTTCTGCTGCTCCACGTTCACCTCGGCCATTGCGGGCATGTCGTAAGCCTTGGCCAAGGCCTCCAGATAGGGCGTGGGCGACATGTCGCGAACGCCCTGTATGACCTGGTTCTCGCCCTCCAGGATGGCACGGTTGTACATGATGGCGGGGTTGTACTCGTTCTCGTAACCACCGAACACGTACAGTATCTCGCGGTCGGGTTGTGTGGTGAAGACGTCCTCCACGAATCCCGTGTGGTGGCTGACGTAGACGTACTCGCCCTGGTATTCCTCCAGCGCCTTGTCGAGGAAGTAGGCCATCTGCGGGCAGTTGACGCAGCGCTGGCTGGTGAACTCCTCGATGAGGGGCGTGCGCAGGAAGTCATCCTGGGTGACGTACAGCGTCGTCGTGCCCGGTCGCCCGGCCTGCGCTGGTTCGTCGTTTATCCGGGTTACGGTGGCTGTCCAGTCGACGCTGGTGCCCTCAGTGCTGCCGGAGCGCAGCGATGCCTCCACCACGGTGCTGCCGTATGCCTCGATCGGGGTGGGCAGTTCAATGGTGCGCAGGGTGGGGGATTGGGCGCCTTCGCCCTGCATGGCTATCTCCACGCTCTGGATGGGCGTGGAGGAGCAGTTGTGGATATAGAGTCCACCAGGGAAGTCGCGGTCTGGGGCCACTGTCTGCGGGTGCGTCGTGTTCTGGGCGTATGCCGTTCGTTCGATGGCCGTGGCAGCGTCGTCGTCAATCAGTGCCATGATGAGCAACGTGCCGCGGTCGGTGTATTCCTCCCATGTCTTTTTGCCAAGGTTTATCCAGCACGACTGGGGCACCACGGCCTTGTTGTATGCCACCAGCGGATAGGGCGAGCCGAGGGTCTCGTAGGCCTGTACGCCCAGATAGAGCGGTTCGTCGCCGATGGTGAGGGGGTCGTCGAACAGGATGTCGTTCCACCCCTTCACCAGGTCGACATATTGCGTGCGGACGAAGTTGTCCACCTTGCCTTGGCTGGCCAGTATGCCCGAACGCTTCTGCCGTGCCTGTCGGTAGTCGGCCCGCAGGTAGCACCGAACGCCGCGAATCTCCCGCCCCTTCAGTCGCCCCAGGACGGGGTCGGTGGTGGGGTCGAACAGCGTCATGCCCTGTACAAACTGGTTCTTGTTGCCGCCCAGGCCCGACAAGTCTTCCTCGTCGGCCGCGAGTGGGGCGTAGCCATAGGGGACTTGCGCCAATGCGCGACTGCTGCCAAGGAAAGTTGCCACGCCCAGGAGCAGGGTGAGGGATAGGATGATGCGTTTCATATTGTTCAAGAATTACGAATTACGACTTTCTTGTTTCCCTTGATGTAGACGCCCTTCGTGGTCTTGCTGATGCGTCGCCCGCTGAGGTCGTAGATGGGACTTTCAACATGCCGTTCGGGGTTCTCCACCATCTCAATGCCGTCAGGCAACTCGATGTTTCCCTTTGCACTGTTGAAGACGTGCATGTGTCTGCCACCCATTTTTCCGTCGCGGTGGATGAAGGCTACGAGGTACATGTTCTCGACATCCCACGTGGGGTCGAGCAATGTCGAATATTCCTTAGTCAGGCTACCGCCGGCGGTGATGGGGTCGCCTTCGGGGGCGGACAGTATCTCGCGGATGACGTTGGCATGTGTGTAGTTGCCCTGATATTCCTCCTTTTCCTTTTCGGTCCAGAATACCTGACTGTCGCTCTCCACGTCGCGCTCCATCAGGTAGACCGTCAGGCGGGGCTGTTCGCCTTCGGGCATGATGCCGCTTGCCACCTCACCGTTGACAGTGACAGACAGAGACTCCCCATCGTCGGCCAACAAACCGCTGGTAGTCAGGCTGACGAAGGTGGGACGCTTGGCAGCTGCCGTGAACACCCCTTGTGCATCAGCCGACTGGGTGAGGACGTCGAACATGGGCGAATACGTGGTGGCCATCTGGAAGAGCACGTTGTCGGTGGCCATAGCACGGTCTACACACATGGCGGGTATGCCCACTTGGGCAGAGTCGCCGCTGCACAGGCGCAGAGCCAGTGCGGTGGCATCGTCTTCGCCCGTCATGAACTGGTCGTCGAGGTGCTGACAAACGAAGGTGATGGCACTGGATTTCTTCAGTACAGGGTCTTCTACATATTCGTCGTAGTACCGGGCTGAGCGATAGTTGTTCTCCGACTCGAAGTATTCTACCAAGGGACGGCGCTTGTGTTGACTGGCTACATCCTTGGGCACGCCGATGATGTTGAGGGTGCGCACCTCGGGCTTTGCCAACTCTTTGCCATTCACTTTGGTGATGCTCAGTTCCACGTCACCCGTCTGGAAACAGTAGATGGGAGCCAGGAATATCTTGCTGGTGGCTCCTGTGGCCACGCTTGCCGTGATGGTCTTGCTCCAGGTTTGTTCGCCTTGTCGCGAGGTCACCTCAATGGTGTTTATCTTTTGTGAACCGATATTCTTGATGCGCATCAGCACATCGTCAGCCGTTCCCGTTTGCTGTATGCCGTTGTCAGTGAGCAGGTTGATGACGGGGACGTAGTTGAAGGTGCCTTGTGTGTCCTTGACAACGAGCAGTATGGGCAGTTTTCCGTAGTATGTGTCGTACTGGTCCTTCATGCTGTGCATAGGAACCCACCGGGGATTGCCCTGCTCGTCGTTGTCGCCCTCCACCCAGATGAAGCAACTGTTGTCGACCCCTTTCGGGTAGAGTAGGGGTATGGCGCATACGTTCTTCTTCAGCTGTGTCGTGAAGCCCACAATCAGCTGGTCTACGTCGTCGGGGATGACGTAGTTGGTGAGTGTGAGGTCGTTCCACCCCGGGTTGGCATCGCTGTAGCTGTATCGTACAGTCTTCTTGCCGGTTGCCAGGTTTTCGCTGTTGAAATCATTGCGGACGAATCCCTCATAGACGCCCGTCTGGGTGGAGGTGTCCCAGCCCACGCGCATGCCGGTGATGGTGCCACCCACGTAGGGGGCAAGCATTTCCCTGGTGAGGCGTATCGCACAGCCCACCTTGGCGTCAAACTGCAGCGACAGACCGTCGTATTCCCATATCTGGTCGTCGTAGTTAGCATACCCCAAATACACCTTACCCGATGTATTCTGTGCCAGACACTCTGCTGCACCTGCAATGAGCAGTGTCAGCAATAAAAGGAGCGAGTAGAACTTTTTCATAAGTTTGAGAATTATGGTTAGGTTTACTTCCGTTACAAAATTAATGTTTTTACTTCGTATCTCCAAATATTTTCGTCCTTATTTAGTTTAGTACCTGGCCAACAGACACTGGCAGCCCTCCAGCACGTCGCGCCAGGTGGCTTCGAAGTCTCCGGTATACCACGGGTCGGCCACATCGCCGGGCCTTGGGGTGTAGTCCATGAGCATCTGTATCTTACCCTCAGGGTCGCTGTCGCAGATGCGGAGCATGTTGCGGATGTTCCACGAGTCCATGCCGATGAGCAGGTCGTAGTGGGCATAGTCCTGCCGGGTCATCTGCCTGGCGGTCTTGCCCTTGCAGCCGATGCCGTGCTCTGCCAGTTTCCGCCGTGCCGGCGGGTACACCTCGTTGCCGATCTCTTCCGTCGAGGTGGCTGCCGAGGCTATCTCGAACTCGTCCTCGCGTCTGGCCTTGCGCACAAGGTCTTTCATTACGAACTCCGCCATCGGGCGGCGGCAAATGTTTCCGTGACAGACAAATAGTATCTTCTTCTTCATATTCATACGTCCATAGTGCTTCTTTGTTTCCTTGACGCTGCGAAGTTACAAATAAGTAGTCAAAACTGCAAATGAAACGCACAAATATGTGCAACAGATTTTGTCTCCGTAGGGCCTCGGTTCAGGTCCTACTATTGTCCGGGCTCCAACCTTAGTATTGTCTGAGCTCCAACCTTAGTATTGTCTGAGCTCCAACCTTAGTATTGTCTGAGGCCCAACCTTAGTATTGTCTCCGCGCCATCGTCGGTTGTCTGCAAATAAATGTTCGTTTGAGTGAAAATTTTTGCTTCGTTTTGTGGCGAATATCAGGAATTTTGTGTAAGTTTGTGGCACGGAGACATGTTTAACCTTAAACACTTGAGCCATGAAAGTCGGAATTCCAAAAGAAATCAAGAACAACGAGAGCCGCGTGGGCATGACCCCTGCGGGAGTGGCAGAACTGGCGCGCCGCGGCCACGAAGTGAGCGTACAGCACACGGCGGGCGAGGGGAGCGGATTCGCTGACGACGACTATGTGAGGGCCGGGGCACGCATACTGCCCACCATCGAAGCCGTGTATCGCGAGTGCGACATGATAGTGAAGGTGAAGGAACCCATCGAACCGGAGTATGACCTGGTGCGCCCGGGGCAACTCCTGTTCACCTACTTCCATTTTGCTTGCGAGCGCGAACTTACCGATGCCATGCTCCGCAGCGGTGCCGTCTGCCTGGCCTACGAGACGGTACAGTTGCCCAACGGCTCCCTACCCCTGCTGCAACCGATGAGCGAGGTGGCCGGGCGCATGGCCACACTGAACGGAGCCTACTACCTGCAGAAGACGAAGGGCGGGAAGGGCAAACTCATCAGCGGCGTGCCCGGAGTGAGCCCGGCCAGGGTGCTGGTGCTGGGCGGAGGCGTAGTGGGCGAGGCTGCGGCGCGCATGGCTGCCGGACTGGGAGCCGACGTGACGATTGCCGACATATCGCTGCCTCGACTGCGGCAACTGGACATCGAGACACCGGCCAACGTATACACGCTCTACTCCTCCGCGCACAACATCCGCCAGCAACTGCCCACGGTGGACATCGTGGTGGGCAGCGTGCTGGTGCCGGGCGACAAGACGCCGCATCTGATTACGCGCGAAATGCTCCACCTGATGGAGCCCGGTACCGTGCTCGTGGATGTGGCCATCGACCAGGGTGGATGCTTCGAGACCTCGCATCCCACCACGCACAGCGAACCCGTCTACACGGAGGAAGGCATCGTGCACTACTGCGTGGCCAACATACCCGGTGCGGTGCCCAACAGCTCGACGCTGGCCCTGACCAATGCCACGCTGCGCTATGCCCTGGCCCTGGCCGACAAGGGATGGCGAAAGGCCTGCCAGGACGATGCGGCACTGGCCCTCGGCCTGAACATCGTGGAGGGCAAGGTGGTCTACAAGACTGTGGCCGATGTCTTCGGCTTGCCTTGTGAGGCCTGGTAAAAAGAAAAATACTGAATTCGTTGTTTAAACAAAAAAAAGAGGGCATGTCGTGAATTATGACACACCCTCTTTTCTTCATTCTAGGGATTCCTAGGTTGTCCTAGGAAATCCTAAGTTGTACTAGGGTTATCCTATTTCTTGCACTCCGTGGCGGCCTTCTCGATGGGCAGGCCTGCCTTGTAGGTCTCGATGTAGCGGTTGAAACCGGCCACGTCCTCGGGAGTGGGCTTTACTTCGATGCCCGTGTTGCCGGCAAAGACCACCTGGTCGAGGTAGTCGGCCAGCGACAACTTGTCCGTGTTGTTCACGGCATAGGCTGCTAGCAGGGCGATGCCCCATGCACCACCTTCGCCAGCCGTCTCCATGACGGAGATGGGCGAGTTGAGGGCGGCGGCCAACATGCGCTGACCCACCTGCGGTGTGGTGAAGTAACCGCCGTGCCCCATGATGCGGTCGACGCGGATGCGCTCCTCGTTGAACAGGATGTCGTTACCCAGTTTCAGCACGCCGATGGCACCGTAGAGGTGGGCACGCATGAAGTTGGCGAGGTTGAACTTGTCGGTAGCCGAGCGCACGAAGAGGGGACGTCCGTCCATCAATCCGGCAACGGGTTCGCCGGAGAAGTAGTTGTAGGACATGATGCCGCCGCAGTCGGGGTCGCCCTGCGCACCGATGTTGAACAGCGTGGTGTAGAGTTCGTTGGTCGACTGCTTGATGCCGAGCAACTGCTGGTACTCCTTGAAGATGTTGACCCAGGCGTTGATGTCAGAGGTACAGTTGTTGCAGTGTACCATGGCCACCAGTGAACCGTCGGGCGTGGTCACGAGGTCTATGGGCTCGTAAGGCTTCGACAGCGGGCGCTCCAGGACAATCATCGAGAACGAACTGGTTCCGGCCGAGACATTACCCGTGCGCTGACGGACGGCGTTGGTGGCAACCATGCCCGTGCCTGCGTCGCCCTCGGGAGGACAAACGGGGATGCCGGGCTTCAGGTGACCAGATACGTCCAGTTTCATGGCACCCTCGGGAGTCAGGAAGCCTGCGTTCTCGCCTGCGTTCAGCGACTTGGGCAGGATATCGAGCAACTTCCACGAGAAGCCTTTGGGGGCAATGAGTTCGTCGAACTTACGCACCATCTCGGCATCGTAGGTCTTCGTGGCGGGGTCGACGGGAATCATACCCGAAGCGTCGCCCACGCCCAGCACGAACTGACCCGTTACCTGCCAGTGGACGTAACCGGCTAGGGTGGTCAGGTACTTGATGTCGGGCACGTGCTCCTCGTTGTCGAGGATGGCCTCGTAGAGGTGGCTGATGCTCCAGCGCAGGGGGATGTTGTAGACGAAG
>JAFSXQ010000075.1 GCA_017444005.1 Bacteroidaceae bacterium
GACGGCAACGGTAACATCACCGACGACACCCGCATCCGCGGTGCTCTGCCCACGCTGAAGCACATCCTGGACCAGGGCGGCGCCCTCATCATCATGTCGCACATGGGCAAGCCCAAGGGCAAGGTGGACATGAAGAAGTCGCTGGGTCAGATTAAGGACGCCGTGGCCAAGGCTCTGGGCACGGAGGTGAAGTTCGCCCCCGACTGCGCCAAGGCAAAGGCCGAGGCCGACGCCCTGAAGATGGGCGAGGTGCTGCTGCTGGAGAACCTGCGCTTCTATCCCGAGGAGGAAGGCAAGCCCGTAGGCCTGGAGAAGGGCACGCCCGAGTACGACGAGGCCAAGAAGGCCCTGAAGGAGACCCAGAAGGAGTTTGCCAAGACGCTGGCCTCCTACGCCGACTGCTACGTGATGGACGCCTTCGGTACGGCTCACCGCAAGCATGCCTCTACGGCCGTCATCGCCGACTACTTCGATGCCGACCACAAGATGCTGGGCTTCCTGATGGAGATGGAAGTGAAGGCCGTCGACAATGTGCTGAACGACATCAAGCGCCCCTTCGTGGCCATCATGGGCGGCTCCAAGGTGAGCACCAAGATCGGTATCATCGAGAACCTGCTGGGCAAGGTGGACAAACTCATCCTCTGCGGCGGCATGACGTACACCTTCGTGAAGGCTCACGGCGGCGAAATCGGCAACTCCATCGTTGAGTTGGACAAACTGGACGTAGCCCTGGGCGTAGAGGAAATGGCCAAGAAGAATGGCGTGGAACTCGTTCTGGCCGAGGACAGCGTTTGCTGCACGGGCTATGACTTCTCCACCTTCGCCGTCAAGCCCGGTGCCGAGATCAAGACCTTCCCCTCCAACGCCATCGAGGAAGGCTGGGACGGCCTGGACGTAGGCCCCAAGAGCCAGGCCAAGTTCGCCAAGGCCATCGAGGGTGCCAAGACCATCCTGTGGAACGGCCCCGCCGGCTGCTTCGAGTGCGACGACTTCACGGCTGGTAGCCGCGCCATCGGCGAGGCTGTGGCCAAGGCTACGGCAGAGGGTGCCTTCTCGCTCATCGGCGGTGGCGACTCTGTGGCTTGCGTCCACAAGTTCGGACTGGAAGATAAGGTCAGTTACATCTCCACCGGCGGTGGCGCTCTGCTCGAGGCCATCGAGGGTAAGGTACTGCCCGGCGTAGCCGCCATCAAGGGCTAAAGCCTTGAGACATACGGCCATCATACCTATCATCCTGCTCCTCCTTGCCTCATGCAGGGGGGAGCAGGTTACTATTGACCCAACCGAAGAGGCCCGGCGCGACTCGCTGGCTCTGCACGTGGCCGTGCTGCCCGTGATGGACTGCCTGCCCATCTACTACGCCCAGCGCATGGGCATGTTCCGCGAGGAGGGGCTGGACGTCCGCCTGCAGGAATACAGCGCACTGATGGATGCCGACACGGCCCTCATCCGCCGACGGGTGGAACTGGCGTACGCCGACGTGGCCCGCGTGCTGGAACGTCAGGGCGACAGCCTGCCCCTGCGCGTGGTGGCCGGAACGAACGGCCGACTGACCCTGCTGACGGCCCGGAAAAAGCGCATCCGCGCCCTGAAGCATCTGAGCGAACGCATGATAGCCCTGGAACGACTGAGCGCTGCCGACTACTGGAGCGACGAAATCATGCGCGAGGCCGGGCTTGAGCAATCGGCCATCTACCGTCCGCAGGTCAACGACGTGAAGTTGCGCTGGACGATGCTGCGCGAACAACTTGTCGACGGTGCCCTGCTGCCCGAGCCCTACACGACGCTGGCCAAGAGTCTGGGGCACAGCCCGTTGTACACGGCGGCCGACTCCGTCGCCCGATGGAGTTGCCTGGCCATCCGAAAGGAGACGGCGCGCGACACTATGCGAAGCCGGCAGTTGAAGGCCTTCTTCCGTGCCTACGACCGGTCGGTGGAGGTGCTGAACGGCAAGGCCGGCAACGCCGACACCCTCATGCAACTGTGGACGAAGGTCTACGAACTGCCCCGCGAGGTGGCCGACTCCATCGTCCTACCCACCTTCCCCCATGCCGCCCTGCCCGAGGCCCAGGATGCCGACCTGGCCGTGCAATGGCTGACGAAGCGCGAACGGCGCATCCGCAAGGCCGCACGCGACTCGCTGTTCCTGGGCGGATTCACCGGCCAAAACGAAACAAAGAACGGAAGACGAGACGGAGCGAAAAAGAGCAACCGAGGACGTGCAACAAACTGAACTGCCGACATGAGCAACAACGAACACCCCATAGACCGCAACACGCTGAACCAACTGCTGACGGACGCCGAGAACGAACTGCTCGGGGGACACCTCAGTGCAGCACTCGACATCCTTCCGCACGTCGTCCCGTCGGTCGGGAACACGGCCTTGGCCGCCGAACTGAACGAGGCCTACGGCGAGGTGCGCGAAAACTACCGGCGGCTGCTCCGCTACATGGGAGACGGCATGGACGACCCATTGCGCGACAAAGTCTACCAACGGCTGGTGGAGAAGACCCACCGCCTCACGCTCGACGTGCGCCGAGGCTACGACATCGCCCACAACAACAATGCCTACACCCTGTGGGCGCATGAGCACGAGAACCTCAGTCTGTTGGTGCTGAACTCACCTGCCGCGGGCAACAGCGAGACGCCCATCACCGTACGGGAGGACTTGCAGTTCAATCAGATATGGACGGCGCACCAACTGACGCCCGACGAAGAGGAAGGGCTGCGGCTGACGATGCTGGCCCTGCATAGCCAGGTGGTGGGCTACCTGCTGAATGCCCTGACGCTAGCACAGATGCACTACTTCGACGTGTCCAAA
>JAFSXQ010000076.1 GCA_017444005.1 Bacteroidaceae bacterium
AAAAAAGGCCATTCCATCGCTATTTGAATAGTTTTTCCAGGTTGTCGTGTGGGAAGATGACAACGATGGTGTGGCCATCGGGCGTGAAGTTGGGTTCGGACTGCTGGAAGAGTTCGTCGACCAAATTCTCCATCTCCTGGGCGCTGAGCACTCCGCCGACGGGAATGGCAGCACTGCGGGCCATCGTGAGGGCCATGCGATGGTGAAGGTCCTCGCCAAGCGAAGCGGCCGAACTGCCAAGATGCTCCATGCGCCCCCGGGTCTTCAGGTTCTCGATGATGTCGGCCAGAAGGCGATGGGGGTCAACACCCTCGAAGCCGGTCGGCATACCCTGGAGGGAATAACTGCCGCCCCCCAGAGGAGAGATGTCGAAGCCCAAGGCACGGAGTTCGTCCTGAATCTCCTCGACAAGGGCTGCATCGGACATGGGGAACTGAACAGCCTCGGGGAAGAGCAGGCCCTGAGACGTGGCGGGATGTCCCGAGAGTTGCTGACGGTACTTATTATATAGTATACGCACGTGCGCGCGATGCTGGTCGATGAACATCAGGCCGGAACGCACCTCGGTGACGATGTACTGCCCACGGTACTGATAGTGAAGGATGCTGCGGTCTGCCCCCTCCAGTTGGAGAGAACCGGATGGGCTAGATGGGCTAGATTGACTAGATGGACTAGAAAGACTTGACGCCTCTGGAGAATAGAGTGCCTGCCAGTCCTTGGGTACAGAAGGTCGCTCGTAGGAGGGCGTCCGGAACGGATTGTAGTCGCTGTCGAGTGTGGGGCGGGGCATGCTGACGGATGCCTTGTCGGCCTGCGAGGGGTTATAGATGGGGATGTCGCTGGGACGGCCCTCGGTGTCGAAGTCGATGCTGGGCACGGCATTGAAGCGACCGAGGGTCTCCTTGACTGCCGCCAGGATTATCTGCCAGATGGCCGACTCGTTCTCGAACTTGATTTCCGTCTTCGTGGGATGGATGTTTACATCGATGGTCGAGGGGTCGACCTGCATATACAGAAAATAGGGCACCTGGTCGGTGGCCGGGATGAGTTCGCCGTAAGCCTCCTGCACGGCCTTGTGGAAATAGGGATGGCGCATGTAGCGGCCATTAACGAAGAAGAACTGACGGGCGCCCTTGCGGCGTGCCGATTCGGGTGTACCCACGAAGCCCGTCAACTGGCACAACGTGGTATCTACACTTAATGCCAGCAACTGCTCGCCCAGACGTTTGCCAAACAGGTTGGCGATGCGCTGTTTCTGGGATTCCGGCAGCAGGGTGGTCATCTGCTGCTCGTTGTGCGTAAGCGTGAAATGGATGTCGGGATTGACCAATGCCACGCGCTCGAACTCCTGAATAATGTTCGACAACTCCGTCTGGTTGCTCTTGAGGAACTTGCGACGTGCCGGCACATTGTAGAAGAGATTCTGGACCAGAAAGTTGGCCCCAACGGGACAGTTATCGACCTCCTGCGACACGACCCGTCCGCCCTCGATACAGAGACAGGTACCCAGGTCGCTCTCGGCACTGCGGGTGCGAAGGGTGACCTGTGCCACGGCAGCAATGCTGGGAAGCGCCTCGCCACGGAATCCCATCGTAGTGAGGCTGAAAAGGTCGGTGGCCTGTGTAATCTTGCTGGTGGCATGACGCTCAAAAGCCAGACGGGCATCGGTCTCGGACATGCCTTTACCGTCGTCGATGACCTGAATGCTGGTGCGACCGGCATCTACCACCACGACATCGATGCGGCGGGCACCGGCATCGACGGCGTTCTCCAACAGTTCCTTTATTACAGAGGCCGGTCGCTGAATGACCTCACCTGCTGCAATCTGGTTGGCAACGGAATCGGGAAGTAGATGAATGATGTCCAAGAGAGTTGAAAGTTGAAAGTTGAGAGTTGAAAGTTGAAAGGTATGGCGCAGCCCTATTATGAATTATGAATTATGAATTATCAGATTCTCCCCATAACGATGTAGCGCCAGATGAGGATGAGCACCATGATGATGACAAGGGCCAGGGGCCACGTGAGACGGTGTTCGCGCTCGCCGGCCCGCTGAGCACGGGGGGTGAACTGGGAGAACTTGCCCTTGAAGTGGTCGGGCTCGATGTCGGTGGAGGGCAGTTCGCCCATCTCGCGCTTGACATCACGCACCAGACGGTCCAGACGATCTTGCCGTTCGCTGGTGTACATGCTGATTCGGCGGTATTTGCGGGGTTCGCGAGTTTGAAAGAGGGCCATGAGAGATATATTGAAAGTTGTAAGTTGAAAGTTGAAAGTTGAGAGTTGAAGATTATTTATTGTTTCTTGGATTGCACGTCTTTCAGACGTTGTCGGGGAGCCTCGCGACGGACGGACTCCTTGAGTTCCGTTCCGGCCTTCTTGGCACGCCAGTTGAAGATGTCGTCCTTGTTGAGCGGACGGATGTAGTCGAACCAGGCGAAGTTGCTGAGGAAGCGTACGTCGGAGGGTATCATGGGCAGGGGGTACATAGTGCCCGTGGAGGCCGGGAACCATATCTTGTCAATCTTCCGGTCGTGCATGTACATCTTCATCTGACTGCTTTCCAAGTGGTTCATGCCTATCATGAGCGAATCGTCGTCGAAGGAGAAGAAGTTGATGTAGACATTCTTATCGGCAACGTTGAGCGTCAGGTCGCCGTTGGTGAAATAGGAATGCATCTCCTTGCTGGCCACCTGATTGTAGTGGAGCGAGTCGATACGCTCTACGGACAAGGCTTGGTTGATGACATAGACGCTGTCGAGCGTGGAATCGTTGGTCCAGGCCTTGATGACCTCGCCCAACAGTTGCTGCCCCTCTTGCCAGACGATGGGGTCCTTGTACATCGTCAGGCAGGAGTCGCGCCCGTCGTAAATCAGGGAATCGCACACGCCCTGCACATCGACACGGTAGGCGCGCACGTGGTGATAGGCATGCATGACGCGATAGACCGAATCGGTATTTATATTATAGGTATAGAGGAAGAAGGAGTCGGCATGGGCATAGAAGGTGTCGCGCTGGCTGTAGTCGATGAGCACGGCGCTGTCGGCAGCCTCGGCATAGCCCGTACTGTCGTTGTAGAGGGCATAGTTGCCGACGAACTTGTTTTTGTTCAGTGTGTCGGTGTACACCGCATGACCGTAGGCCTTGCCTATCTTCTCCTTGCCATCCCAGCAAACGCTGTCGCCCACCAGCACCTTGTAGCCGTTCTGCAGGATGGAACGATTGAGCAGATAGGAGAAGTCGTCCTCGGAGTAGTAATAGCCGTCTTCGGTATAGATGTGGTTGTCGCCATTGTCGATATTGCTGGGGCCCAACGTATGAGCGATGCCCGTACGGCTGTTGTAGTGCAGGGTGTCGCTGATGAGGATGGACTTGGCCTCCTTGGGGGGACGGGGATTGACGAGACGGACGTTGTAGTTGAACTTGGCGTCGCGCGTTGTCGGACTGTACTCGCCCCAGTCGCTGGTAAGTTCGTTGTCCTTGTCCACCAAGCGGCCTCCCTCGAAGAAATAGCCGAGGTCGTAGAGGCGGTCGTAGTCGAGGGAGTCGGCATAGAGCGTAGTGCCGCGATGCTTCAGTACCACGTTGTGACGGGCACGTGCCATCTGATCGAAACCGTCGTAGAAGAGCACGTCGCTGACCAACGAAAGGGTATCGCCCTGGCGCATGCGGACATTACCAAAGGCATCGAACGAGTTGGTGGCCTCGTAATACAGCGCGCTGTCGCAGAACATGAGCGTGCCCTCGTGGTCGAAACGCACGTCGCCCACCAGGAACTGTGCCGTCGGGTGGATGCGCTGGTTGAAGTAGAGGCGGTCGGAGTGCAGGAGATGGATGCGCGAGTCGGAGGGTTTGCGGTTACCGCCCTTGTTCCGCGCCGGCCCCATGGTCATGGAAAGAAGAAGGGGAGTTAAAAGGAAGGGAAGGGGAGTTAAAAGGGAGTGAAAGGGACGATAGTTTCGCCTCTTAAAGATATTTCTAAATGACAGGCATAATCCCTCTACCTTCATAAGTATCGTCCCTTTAACTTCCTTTTAACTTCCCTTTAACTCCCCTTCAGCGTCTCACCCATCCCGGGTACTCGAAGTCGCATTCGCCCCATCCCTCGTTGATGCGCACGTAGGTGTTCTTCTGCTTATTGCGGATCCACTCGTCGATGACCTCCGTCTTCTTGCGGTTGAGCACAATCTCGCGCAGTATCTGAAAGTCCTCGGAGACAGAAGCACGGTGGGCCGGAATGCGGTTCTTCAGTTTGGCAATGGCACAGACGGTCTTCATGCGGCGATTGGTCATCTGGAAAGAGTTGGACACCTGTCCGACCTGCAGGGTATCGACCACGCGGGCCAGTTCGGGCGACAGGTTGGCCAGTTCGCTCATCTCGAAGCGCGAGGTCTGCATGCGGCCACCGTCCGACGACACTTTCTGATTCGTCATCAGGCCGTGGTTGTTGCGAGTATCCTTGTCCTCGCTGAGGAACGTGCAGCCGTCCTCGAAGGTGAACTTCTCGGCGCGGATGTCGTCGGCAATGGAGTCGAGCCGCAAGAGGGAGGCATCGACGTCGGTCTGCGCCACCTTGGGGCGACGCAGGATGTGGCGGAAGTTGGCCTTGTCGCCACGTTTGTCCACCAACTGGATGATGTGGAAGCCGAACTCCGACTCCACGACCTTCGACACCTTCTTGGGGTCGGTCAGGCTGAAGGCGACGTTGGCAAAGGCGGGATCCAGTTCGGCACGGCCCAGATAGCCCAGTTCGCCGCCCTGCTTCTTGCTCTCCGTGTCCTCGCTGTAGAGGATGGCGAGCGTTGAGAACGACATACCGTTGTTTATGCGCTCGGTGTAGCCGCGCAGTTCGTCCTTTACCCGGGCGATTTCCTCGTCGGGGATGCGGGGCTGCGACACCAGCACCTCCACCTCCACCTGGGTCGGAATCAGCGGCAGCGAGTCCTCGGGCAGTTCCTTGAAGTAGCGGCGCACCTCGGCCGGAGTCACCTTCACGTCCTCGGTCAGTTTCTCACGCATGCGGTTGACGGTCATCTCGTCCTTGTAGCGGTCGCGCAACTCCTCGCGAATCTGCGAGAGGGGCATCGCCATGTATTCCTCCAGTTTCTCCTTGCTGCCGGCCGTCAGCACCCAGTCGTTGATGCGCTGCTCCACGTAGTTGTTGATCTGCGCATCCGTGACCTCGATGCTGTCGATGGCCGCCTGATGCAGGAACAACTTCTGGATGGCCAGTTGCTCGGGTATCACGCAATAGGGGTTACCCTTGATCTGCGACCAGGAGGGGTCGCGGCGCATACTCTCCACGTCGCTCTTCAGGATGGCCTCGTCGCCCACCACCCAAATGACCTCGTCGATAACGTTGTTTGACTGCTGGGCCCAGGAGTGAAGAGTGAAGAACGAAGAGTGAAGAATAAGAGTTACAAGTATTTGTACTGCCCGCTTCATCATCCTATAATTAAATCGTAAATTGTAAAACCGTAAATAGACTAGTGTTTATTCACCGTGGCAATGACGTCGGGATAGGTCTCCACCTCGTAGCGGCGACGAAGTTCCTCGACGAACTGGCGCTCGCACTCGGCCTGGTAGTCGCTGACCACCTGGCTACCCACGTCGGTCCACTTCTGGGGAGACTTCTTCAGCACACGGCCTATGACAGCCGCATGCGGGAAGCCCTGGCGCACGCGCGTCTTGCCCTCCGACACCTTGAACACGAGGGAGTCGAGCGTGGCATGTTCGCCCTTGGCATACAGGCGGGGCTGCTCCATGCGAACCGTCACGCTGTCCTTGTTGAAGGCATCGCGCACACGGGCCGTCCACTGGCTCTCGTCGACACCCTTCAGCAGTTTCTGCACCTTCTTCACATCCTCCTTCTGAGCGGCATAGTAGACCATACCATAGTAGTGGGGAACGCCCCAGGCATACTTCTTCTTGTTCTTCTTGAAATAGTTCTGCAGGGCGACGGTATCGGCAGCAGCCGGATCCCAGACCTGCGTCTTGCTGATTTCGTACAGCAACAGGCCGTCGTGATACTCCTGCACGAGGTACTTCAGTTCCATGTCCTTGGCACACAGGCGCTCTGTCTCGGCATCGAGCAACTGCTCGGGCGTCAGGCCGCGCTCCTTGGCCAGGCTGTCGGTGGCCTGCTGAGCCAAACGGTCGGCCATGCCACGCGACTCCAGGAAACGACGAATCTGGGGAGCCAGCGTGTCGAAGGGTTCCAGAGGCTTGCAGTCCATCAGCCGGACGATATGGTAACCCACGGAAGAAAGGAACGGCTCGGACGTCTCGCCCTTCTTCAGGTCGTACATCACCTTCTCGAACTCAGGCACCAACTGGCCGGGTCCGAACCACGTGAGTTGACCGCCACGAACGGCAGAGCGGGAGTCCTCGGAGCACTTCTGGGCCAGTTCGGCAAAGTCGGCACCTGCCTGCAGAGCCTGGTAGATGCTGTCGATGCGGGTCTTCTTCTCGGCCTGCTCTGCCTCCGTGCTCTTCTGGGGCACCATCAGGAAAATGTGTGCCGGCAGGCGCAGGTCGTGACCGTCGAGTTGCTTCAGCAGACCATCGTAGTAGTCGCGCACCTCCTTGTCCTCAGCCCCGGCGGGCACGAGCAGCGGACGAATCTGCTGGTCGCGGTAGGTGTGGAACTCGTCGATGAAACTCTGGGCCGTATCCATCTTGGCATCCTCGGCCGCCTGCACCTTCAGTTTGTAGTTGATGAACAGGTCGACATACTCCTCCAGGTCCTTGCGGTCGATGACGTTGTCGGTGTTGTTCTTGTTGTAGTTGTACTCAAACTCCGAACGGGGCACAGGCTTGCCGGCTATCTTCATCACGATGGGGTCGTCCTGTGCGAAGGTCGAGAAGATGAGTAAATGGGAAAATGAGAAAATGAGAAGCAATGCTATACGTTTCATATCCTACTTAATGCTTAATTCTTAACTCTTAATTCTTAATTTTTAATTTTTTTAGTTCTATTGCGGCCGGCTATAGTTGGGAGCCTCGCTGGTGATGGTCACGTCGTGGGGATGGCTCTCCAGCACACCGGCATTGGTGATGCGCACGAAGCGGGCGTGGTGCAGGTCCTCGATGCTGGCAGCACCGCAATAACCCATGCCCGAGCGCAGGCCGCCAATGAGTTGGTAGATGACCTCCTGCACGGTGCCCTTGTAGGGAACACGGCCGGCAATGCCTTCGGGCACCAGTTTTTTGGTGTCCTTCACACCAGCCTGGAAGTAGCGGTCCTTCGAGCCGCACTCCATAGCCTCCAACGAACCCATGCCGCGATACGACTTGAACTTACGGCCGTTGTAGATGATGGTGTCGCCGGGCGACTCCTCGGTGCCGGCAATCAGCGAACCAATCATCACCGAGTAGCCACCGGCTGCCAGTGCCTTCACCACATCGCCGGAATAGCGCAGGCCGCCGTCGGCAATCAGGGGCACTCCCGTTCCGGCCAGTGCGCTGGCCACGTCGTAGACGGCCGACAACTGCGGAACGCCCACACCGGCCACGACACGTGTGGTGCAGATGCTGCCCGGACCGATGCCTACCTTCACACCGTCGGCACCAGCCTCCACCAGCATCCTTGCGGCCTCGCCCGTTGCTACGTTACCTACGACGATGTCAACGTCCTTGAAACGGGCCTTGGCCTCCTTCAGTTTCTCGATAACGAACTTGGAGTGTCCATGAGCCGTGTCGATGACAATGGCATCGGCACCGGCCTCTACAAGGGCTCCGATGCGGTCCATCGTGTCGTTGGTCACGCCCACGCCGGCGGCCACGCGCAGACGGCCCTTGGCATCCTTGCAGGCCATGGGCTTGTCCTTGGCCTTCGTGATGTCCTTATAGGTTATCAGGCCGATGAGGTGGTTGTCGTCGTCCACCACGGGCAGTTTCTCAATCTTGTTCTCCTGCAGTATCTGCGCTGCGCCGAAGAGGTCGGTCTGCACGTGGGTCGTCACCAGGTTCTCGTGGGTCATCACCTCGTCGACCGGGCGGTTCTGGTTCAGTTCGAAGCGCAGGTCGCGGTTCGTGACGATGCCCACGAGGTGGTTCTCCTCGTCCACCACGGGTATGCCGCCAATGTGGTATTCGGCCATCAGGTCGAGCGCGTCAGCCACCGTCTTGCCCTTGCGGATGGTGACGGGGTCGTAGATCATGCCGTTCTCGGCACGCTTCACGATGGCCACCTGGCGGGCCTGTTCCTCGATGCTCATGTTCTTGTGAATGACGCCGATACCGCCCTCGCGTGCAATGGCAATGGCCATCGTGGACTCGGTGACCGTGTCCATAGCGGCAGAGATAAAGGGAATCTTCAGTTCGATGTTGCGTGAAAAACGGGTCGAGAGGTCGACGGTTCTGGGCAGCACCTCGCTGTAAGCAGGTACCAACAACACATCGTCATAGGTCAGTCCGTCCATGACGATTCTGTCTTCGATAAATGATGCCATAATCTATGCGTTTTTATATATTTTGCGCGCAAAGATACGAATAAGTGAGCGAAAAGTCAAATTTATTTGGACTTTTCCGAGCGAGAGTATCTTAAACATTGTTAAAGATACAGGAAATGAAGGCAAAACGCTTCAGTTGGCCATCTCGGAGTAGAACTTGATGCGGACCAGGCGGACTTCCTCCTCGGTGTAGTCGGCACCCAACTCGGTCAGGGCCTCGTCCAGGTCGTCGGTGTCGGCATCCTCGAAGTACTCGTAGATGTCGAGCATGTGGTCTTCGTCCATAATCTCCTGGATGTAGTAGTCGACATTCAACTTCAGGCCGCTGTATACGATGCCCTCCATTTCATCGAGCAGTTCGTCGAACTCCAGCCCGCATGCCTCGGCGATGTCCTCGAGCATCACCTTCAGGTCGATTTTCTGGATAATCATCACCTTCAACTTCGACTTGTTGTCCTTGGCCGACGAACGCACGCGCAGGTTGTCGGGGCGCTCTATCTCGTTCTCCTCGCAGTAGCGGGCTATCAGGTCGCAGAACTCCTTGCCGAAGCGCTTGGCCTTACCCTCGCTGACGCCCTGCACGCTGGCCATCTCCTCTTCGGTGATGGGGTACATGGTGGCCATATCCTCGAGCGTGGTGTCCTGGAATATGAGGTAGGGAGCCTTGTTGAGCCGGCGGCCGATGCTGCGGCGCAGGTCTTTCAGCAGGGCCAGGAGGGTCTCGTCGAGTGCCGCCGTGGTCACAGCCTCGTAGTCGGCCTCGGAGAAGTCGTGGTCCTCGATGATGGAGAACGCCTTCGGACTCTTCATGAAGTCCAGACCCGCCGGAGTGAGTTTTATCAGGCCGTAGTTCTCCACCTCCTTGCGCAGGTAGCCGGCCAGCATGGCCTGCCGGATGACGGCGTTCCAGAAACGGGGCGGACGGTCGTCGCCGATACCGAACGACGGCAAGGTGTTGTGCTTGTGGGCGATTACCTCCTCCGTGGAACGACCGACCAGGATATCGACAATGTGGTTGACCTTGAAGTTCTCCCGGACATCGCGCACCACCCGCAAGGCCTTCACCAACTGGGCACCGGCCTCAATGCGCTCGTGGGGATGCAGGCAGTTGTCGCAGTTGCCGCAATTGTCGGGCTCGTAGGTTTCGCCGAAATAGTGGAGCAGGGTCTTGCGACGGCAAACCGAACTCTCGGCGTAGGCCGCCGTCTCCTGCAACAGTTGCCGGCCGATGTCCTGCTCGCTCAGGGGCTTGCCCTCCATGAACTTCTCCAGTTTCTGCAGGTCCTTACGCGTGTAGAAGGTGATGCACAGACCCTCTCCCCCATCGCGTCCGGCACGGCCCGTCTCCTGGTAGTAGCCTTCGAGGCTCTTGGGAATGTCGTAGTGGATGACGAAGCGCACATCGGGCTTGTCGATGCCCATACCGAAGGCGATGGTGGCGACGATGACATCGATGCGCTCCATGATGAAGTCGTCCTGTGTCTCGTTGCGCTGCTGGGCGTCCATGCCGGCGTGGTAGGGCTTGGCATTGATTTTATTCACCTGCAGGAACTCGGCCAGTTCCTCCACCTTTTTGCGGCTCAGGCAGTAGATGATGCCGCTCTTGCCCGCATGCTGGCGGATGAAGCGGACGATGTCCTTGTCCACGTCCTTCGTCTTGGCGCGGATGGCGTAGTAGAGATTGGGACGGTTGAACGAACTCTTGAACTCCGTGGCATTGGTCATGCCCAGGCTCTTCATGATGTCGCCACGCACCTTGTCGGTGGCCGTGGCCGTGAGTGCGATAATCGGCGCCACACCGATGTTCTGGACGATGGGGCGTATCTTACGGTATTCGGGACGGAAATCGTGTCCCCACTCGGATATGCAATGGGCTTCGTCGACGGCATAGAAGGAGATATTCACGTTGCGCAGGAACTCGATGTTCTCTTCCTTCGTCAGGCTTTCCGGAGCCACATAGAGCAACTTTGTGCGGCCGCTGAGGATGTCCTCCTTCACGCGGTCTATCTCAACCTTGGTTAATGACGAATTGATAAAATGGGCGATTCCATCGTCTTCGCTGACCATGCGGATGGCGTCCACCTGGTTCTTCATCAGGGCTATCAGGGGTGATATGACGATGGCAGTTCCCTCCATGAGCAGGGCCGGCAACTGGTAGCACAACGACTTGCCACCGCCCGTAGGCATCAGCACGAAGGTGTCCCTGCCCGCAAGCACATTGCGGATGATGGCCTCCTGCTCCCCCTTGAAGGTGTCGAAACCAAAATACTTTTTCAGTTGTACGCTGAGGTTTAACTCTTTCAATTTCGGTGTTTTTTGGTATTCTCCTTTACAAAGTTACGAAATAGCAAACAAAAATGCAAAGAATATTTGCATTATCTTTGCAAGATTTTCGTTTTTCGTATAGAACGGTTAAAAAAAAAGCCTCAGGAGCGCAAATGCTCCCGAGGCTGTTCTATCGCGATTCCGACGGGCCCGTTCAGTACCCTTCGGCCACTTCCTGCAGCACCGAGTTCTCGAGTTGCTGCTCGGCGTAGTCCTTGGTGACGACAATCTTGTCGCCCCGCTTGTGAGTGCTGGGGGCCTCGTACTGCAACTTCATCATCAGCGTTTCCATGATGGAGCGCAGACCGCGGGCACCCAGTTTGTACTCCACGGCCTTGTCGACGATGTAGTCGAGCACTTCGTCGGTGAACTCCAAGTCGATGCCGTCCATCGCAAAGAGTTTCACCTGCTGCTTCACCAGCGAGTTCTTGGGTTCCCGCAGGATGCGCTGCAGGGCATCGCGGTCCAAGGGGTTCAGGTAGGTGAGCACCGGCATACGGCCTATGATTTCGGGTATCAGGCCAAAGGACTTCAGGTCCTGCGGCACGATGTACTTCATCAGGTTCTGCTTGTCGATGTGCCGCGTGTGCTGCACCGAGTTGAAACCGACGACATGGGTGTTCAGTCGCTGGGCTATCTTGCGCTCGATGCCCTCGAAGGCACCGCCGCAGATAAACAGGATGTTGTGGGTATCAACCTGTGTATAGTCCTGGTCGGGATGCTTGCGCCCGCCCTTGGGCGGAACGTTCACGATGCTGCCTTCCAGCAGTTTCAGCAGGCCCTGCTGCACGCCCTCGCCACTCACGTCGCGCGTGATGCTGGGATTGTCCGACTTACGGGCAATCTTGTCTATCTCGTCCACGAACACGATGCCTCGCTCGGCGGCCTTCACATCGTAGTCGGCCACCTGAAGCAGACGACTCAGGATGCTCTCGACGTCCTCGCCCACATAACCGGCCTCGGTGAGTACCGTAGCATCGACTATCGTGAACGGAACCTTCAGCATTTTGGCTATCGTGCGGGCCAACAGCGTCTTGCCCGTACCCGTAGGGCCGACCATGATGATGTTGGACTTCTCTATCTCCACCCCATCGTCGTCCTTCTTCTGGGCCAGACGCTTGTAGTGGTTGTAGACGCTGACGGCCAGATAGCGCTTGGCGTCGTCCTGGCCAATCACATATTGGTCGAGATACGCCTTGATGTCCTGCGGCTTGGGCAGTTCATCGAGCCGGAAATCCTCGCCAGCCCGGGCCGACGCGCCCACCGCATGGCTGTTTTCCTGCACGATGTCCCAGGCAGCCTTGGCACAGTCGTTACAGATGAAACCATTGAGGCCGCTGATGAGCAGAGACACCTCACGCTCCGAACGACCACAGAACGAACATACCTTCTTTGCCATCCTACTTCTTTATCAGCACCTGGTCTATCATACCGTACTCGCGGGCTTCCTCGGCCGTCATCCAGTAGTCGCGGTCGCTGTCGGCCCACACCTTGTCGTAGGGCTGATGGCTATGCTCGGCGATGATGGTGTACAGTTCCTTCTTCAGTTTCTGAATCTCGCGAGCCGTAATCTCGATGTCGCTGGCCTGACCCTGCGCACCGCCCATCGGCTGGTGTATCATCACACGGCTGTGGGGCAAGGCCGAGCGCTTGCCTTCCTGTCCGGCCACCAGCAGGACGGCGGCCATCGAGGCGGCCATGCCGGTGCAGATGGTGGACACGTCGCTCTTGATGAACTGCATCGTGTCGTAGATGCCCAAGCCGGCATGCACACTGCCGCCGGGCGAGTTGATGTAGATGTTGATGTCCTTCCCCTGGTCGGCCTGGTCGAGGTACAGCAGTTGTGCCTGCAGGGTGTTGGCCGTGTAGTCGTCAATCTGCGTGCCGAGGAAGATGATGCGGTCCATCATCAGGCGCGAGAAGACGTCCATCTGCGTCACGTTCAACTGGCGCTCCTCCAGGATGTAGGGGTTCAGGTACTGGTTCTGCATCGAGATGACGTCGTCCAGCACCATGCTGTTCATCCCCAAGTGCTTGGTAGCGAACTTTCTAAAGTCACTCATAAATATATCTTAGTCCTTAAACATCTTGTTGAACTCGTCCAGGCTGACGGTCTTTTCGTTCAGTTTCACCGTCTCCTTGGCCTTGGCGGCAATCTTCTGCTCGATGGCACGGGTGACGAGGCCCTCCGTCTGGTCCTTCTTCTTCAGCATCTCCTGGGCGTACTGGTTCAGCACCTCCTCGGGCACTTCCATCATGCCGTACTGGGCAAACTGCATCTTCGTCACCGTCTTGGCGGCCTCCAGCACGTCGGCCTGCTCCAGTTTAATCTCGAACTGCTCGGTCAACTGCTCCTTGATGAGTTGCCAGGTCAGTTCCTCCAGGCTCTTCTCGAAGTTGTCGTCGACGAACTTCTCGTCCTTGTCGGGGTTGTTCAGGCGCATGATGCGCTTCAGCATCGTCTCGGGATACTCTACCTTGCCCACGCGCTCCATCAGGTACTTGCGCAGGTCGAGCATGAACTTGAACTCGCCGTCCTTCTGGAACTGCTCGGCCAGTTGTTCCTTGATCCGTGCGCGGAACTCTTCCTCGCTCTTCACCTTGCCTTCGCCGAAGATGTGGTCGAAGAGCGCCTGGTCGACGGGAGCCGTCTGGTAACGGGTGATTTCCTCCACCTGGAAACTGAAGTCGCCCTTCTTGTCGGCCACTTCTTCCTTCTTCAGGCGCAGCAGCGAGGCCAGTTCGGTCTCGCTGTCGTTGTAGGCCTTCGAGGGGTTGAACACGAGCACGTCGTTCACCTTGCAGTCGGCAAACTTCGCCTTCTCGTCGTCGTTCTTCATGTAGTCGGGCAGCATGACGGCACCTTCCACCTGCACGCCGCCGTCCTTCGGCTGGCCCTGTTCGTCCAACTCGGCCAACAGGCCCTTCACCATGTCGTTGGGCTCGTACTTCTCCACCTTCACGTACTGGCCGTTGCGGTTGGCGTACGACTGCACCTGCTGGTCAATCATCTTGTCGTCGACCTCGATGGTGTAGTAGTCCACCTTGTCCTTCTTCGTCAACTTGGCATCGAACTCGGGAGCCAGGGCCACGTCGAAGACAAACGTGAAGTCGTCCTGCATCTCGAAGTCGGTCTGCGGCGTCTTCTCCTCGTTGGGCAGGGGCTCGCCCAGCACGTTCAGTTTCTCGTCGCGGATGTATCCGTACAACTTCTCGCGAATCAGTTTGTCCACGGCCTCGGCCTTCACTTCGGTGCCGAAGCGTTTCTTTATCAGCCCCAGGGGCACCTGACCTACGCGGAAGCCGGGCATATTGGCCTTCTTGCGGAAGTTCTTCAGTTCCTTCTCTACGTTCTCGGCATAGTCTGCCTTCTCAATCTGCATGGTAATGAGGCCGTTCAGCGCGTCGACCTTCTCAAACGTTGTGTTCATATTTTTATACCTTATTTATTATATAGTTCAATTTCGGCTTGCAAAGGTACGAAATTTTATCGACATATTCAAAAATAAGTCCGTTAAATACCTTTAAGCCAAACAAACACTATGCCAAAGATGCGCCGAGGAAGCGGAAATCACTCCCCGACGCATCAGCGTGTTCCATTTACCGTCAAAAATCCGTCAATAGTTTGACGGTACTTCCGTCAACACCTTGACGGTACCCCCGTCAATATAATGATGGTACCCCCGTCAATATAATGAGGCCACTCCCGTCAATGCTTTGACGGAGTCTTGTTGAACTTCCACTGCACATGCAGGAGCAGGTAGCGCGGCGGCGTGCTTTGCCACGTCTCGGTGCGTCCCTGGGCGTTCAGCGTGCGGTTGATGCTCTTCAACTGGCCGAGCAGGTCGAAGCCGTCGAGCATCGCCACCAGCCTCCCTTTGCAGAACGGGCGGGCTATCCGCGCCTTCCATATCCACTGGTCGTCGTTCATGCTCTTATCTGCATAGCCGCGACGGTTCCATAGCGTCAGGTCGCTGGAGAACTGAAGTTTCCAAGGCAGGGCGAGCACCACTTCGAGCGTCGTCTGGTAGTCGCCGACGTGGAAGTCATGGAAGTCGGGGCGGGGGCTATGGAGCCAGCGGACTTCGGGACGTGTCTCCAGGCGAAGGCTGTGCTGTCCGATGCGGTAATCCAACCGGACACGCGGGTAGAGGCGGGCCGTCATGACGGTGCTCCGCTCCAGTCGGGTGGTGCCCGTGAGGTCGACGCTGTGGATGTACTGGAAGTGCGGCGCAAGGGTCAGGCGCAGGTGCCGCTTCTTGTCCAAGGGGATGTTGCCGAAGCAGTATTCCGCATCGGCGTCCCAGTTGCCGCTGACGCTGTAGGGGCGATACGTTTGTACGCCCGTCGTCGTATTGTACAATTGACTCATGGCCACGGCGTTGTGGGTGTAGCGGTAATCCAGGGATAGGTAGTGCCACGACTGGTCGGGGTTGTCCCGCTGCCAGCCGACATTGCCGAAGTGGGTGTAGGTGTTGCGCAGGTCGCCGTTGCCCTCGTGGACGACCAGCGGATTGCTGGTGTCGCGGATGTCCACCCTGTTCAGGAGCGACGGGGCTTCGGAACTCAGTCGGTAGGCGAGGAACACCTGCGTGGTGGCCTTCCCCTTGTGATGGTTACTCCTCCACACGGCGTAACTGTTGCCCGTGTCGAAGAGCACGGTACGGTGGACGAGGGTGGTGTCCGTGTCGCCCCGGCGGTAATGCAGGCGGCGGTCGAGCAGGCGCACGGGCATCCACTGGCCGATGCTCCACTGGCCGCCGGCCATCTTCGGGAACCACCAGAGCAGGGGCGTCAGCGTGTAGTAGTTCTCGGAGAGGCGGCTATCGTAACTGTTGGAGCGGTCCATCGTGCGCTCGTAGTCGGCGACGGAGGGCAAGACACCGAAGCCCAGCGTATCGCGGCGGTCGAGCCGGTCTAACAGATAGAGGGATTGCTCCTTCCGTGTCTCGCGGTGCTCGTAACTGAGGCTCGACTCCAGCGTCAGGTTGGTCCTTATTTTCCAGGCATACGTGCCCTGTCCCCAGAACTTGCCGTGGCGGTTGGGATGGGTCTTAAAATACTGGTCAGTGTACAGGGGCGACGTGTCCGTGACGCACTGGCGGTTGAAACGTTCGCCGTCGCTCGTCTCGAAGCGGCTGTCGGTCTCCAGGGTCACGTAGTCGCTGCTGTGCTTGAACTTGAAGAGGGTATTTGTCGAGAGGTTCATCCACAGGTTGTGACCTTGCTGCTTGCCCTGCTGCCCGTTGGTGTAGATGAGCGAGTCAGTGACCGTCAGCGTCGTGTCGCTGGGGAGTCGCCATGCCGAAGAGGCGAACGTGGAGCGGTTGTCGTTGCGGACGTAACCCATGCGCGTCGTAACCGTCTGGCGCACATGCTTAAAGTTATAACTAAAGTTGTCCCACGTCGAGAAGGCGAGCCGGCGGTTGTCGGCCAGCGAACGGCTGTGCTCACGGGTATCACCACCGGGCAGGAAGTTCGTGCGGTCGGTCACCGTCTCGCGGTCTTCCTGCTCATGCTTGACGATGACATTCCCTTTCACCTTCCACTTCTTGCTTCGGTCTTCCACATCGTAGTCCATGCCGCCTTCCTGCTGCGTCTGCTGTCCCGTCAGGCCGTTCGAGGCGTTCCACTGGTTCCGTTCTCCCGGTCGCTCCCCGTCGTTCAGATTGTTGGCATTGCCAAACACAGCCAGCCGAGAGTGGTCGGTAAAGCGCATCGCAAACAGACGGGCCAAATATCGCCCGGCCGTCCCGTTTGGTGCGACTTCGTCGCGCCCTGCCAGCGTCGGGCCTCCCCCGGCCTCGGCATTCACGAGCCACCCGATACTATACTCCTTCTTGAGCCTGACGTCCATCACATACTCTTTGTCACCCTCCAACTTCTGCCCCAGGAACTCGCTCTTCTCGCCGTACTTGTCGTACACCTCTATCTGCTTCACCGTGTAGGCCGGCAGGTTCTCCAGCATCACGCGCTTGTCACCCCGGAAGAAGTCCTTGCCATTCAGCAGGAGTGCCTTTATCTGACGACCATTGACCTTTATGACGCCTCCCGCCTCCAACTCCACGCCCGGCAACTGCCTGACCAGTGCGTCCAGCATCGAGCCCTCGGCCAACTGGAAGGCGTCGGCGTTGTACACCACCGTGTCGCCCCTGTGGTAGAACATCACCTTCGAGGCCGTCACCGTCACCTCCTTCATCGTGTGCCGGATGGGCTGGCAGATGTAGAGCGGCGGCAACTGACGCGAGAACTCACGTTTGCCCAGGTTACTGAGTGTATAGTCGACGTACGTCGTATCGTACCCTTCATGCGTGAGACGCAGGATGTAACGACCCACCTCCCGGGGCACATCGACGCTAAAATAAGACGAATACCCACTCCGCTCGCCGCTTTTCCAGTACGACTTCGCCGTCCGCCGTGCCAGCACGAGGCTGTCCTTCGAGAGAAACTCCACCACGGCTCCCGGCATCTCGTTGTGCGTGCGGTTATCAAAGACATAGCCGTAGAGCATGAAGAGTTCCTTCCCCTTTTTCCTGTCGCGCTGAACGAATATCTGCCGTCCCTTCGTCTTCACCTTCACGGACAGGCCTTTCGTCAATCGTTCCACCGCCTCGGGCACGCTCTCCCCCTCTCTCATCAGCGCATCCAAAGCGTGTCCCGTATGTTGGGACTCTGTCGCAACTCCCCTCACCATCATACCCTCTAGTTCCTCTTCCACAAAGGTTATCGTCCACTCCTCCTGCGTTGCATTCAATCTCGCCAGCACGTGCAAGAGCGGCATTTCTTCCGCCCGCACCGCCATTGCCAATCCCATCAGAACCAGCATCATCATCGTCCGTTTCATTCCTCACCTCCTTTCATCACGAACAGCGTATCGCGCTCGTCGCTAATCCGCAATCCGTCCAGTTCGTTCATGCTTTCGATAAACACCGCCAACGGCTCTCGCCGGTTCCATTTCGTATGGATGCGCAGGCTCTTCATCTTCGCCTCGCGGAAGCACACGCGCCGCCCATAATACGCTCCTATCTTGAGCATGATGCTGTCGAGCCTGACTCCCTCAAAGGCCACAACGGTCCCATCTATCCCTTTTGCCACCGTCGTCATGTATGCTGCAACGGAGTCGCGGTTCTCCCCTGCCCCGTTTTCCGCACGGTTGCTACGGTTCATCACCACGGCCGCAAAGGCGATTCCCCCAATCAGCAGCACCACCGAGGCCGCCACGTGCCAAACCCGCACCCAACCCCATTGCAAGTGCTCCGTCTGCCTCGTCGGTTCCGTCTGTTCGGTCTGTTCCGTATGTTGCGACTCTGTCGCAACTCTCCCCATCACCTTCTCCTCCAGCCCGTCACTCACGGGCAGCCTCTCCGCCCGTTCCCGTTGCCGCCGCAGCGCTTCCCATGCGCCGGCCCCTATCGTCCTTCGTTCTGTGTTTTTCATTTCTTCGTTCCTTTTATAATAATGTATAGTTTCTTCCTTATCCGGCACAGCCGCGTGGCCAATGTCCCGGGCTCAGCCCCCAGGATGTAACCAATCTCGGCCAGCGACTTCCCTTCGTAGTAGAACAGATGCACCAGCATCCGTTCTTCGGCCTTCAGTTGCAGCAGCGCCAGATCCAGCCGTTCGGCTTCGCTCTCCGGGGCTTCCTCCCACAGGCGGTCAGCCTCCTCGTTGCTGACTCTTGCCAACAAGGCTTCGTTATCTTCCAGATAGACCATCTCGCGTCTGTCCCTTAGCCAATGCACCGCCGTGTAATAAGCAATACGACTGACCCAGGTCGAGAACGAAGCCTTCTCCTTGTCGTACGATGCCAGGCTCCGATACACCGCCACGAAGGTGTCCTGCACCACCTCCTCCACATCCTCCGGCCGTGCAATCATCCGCCCCACAAAAGCCACGACATCGGCCTTGTGTCTGCGAATCAGGAAGCGAAACTCGTCCGTCCGCCCCCTCAGCACCTGCTGAATATTCGCTTCGTCTATGGATTGCACCTTTGCCATACATTATTATATTGCCACAAATATACGAAACATTACACAAAAGACACAAAAAAAAGCCTCCGAATGCGTATGCACTCAGAGGCTTCTCTCATGAAAAACGGCGGCTACCTACTCTCCCACTTACGCAGTACCATCGGCGCGGGCGGGCTTAACTGCTCTGTTCGGAATGGGAAGAGGTGGAACCCCGCCACTATAGCCACCTTAAAATAAGACTGACATGTGACGCAAGCAAAAGCAGGACAAACACTAGATACAACACCTGGCGGAAGTATCGGGCTATTAGTAAGGCTCGGCTTTGGCATCGCTGCCTCTACACCTGCCTCCTATCAACGTCCTCGTCTCGGACGACCCTCATATGGAGACCTAATCTTGCGGAGGGCTTCGTGCTTAGATGCATTCAGCGCTTA